>CAZYHE010000516.1:0-3928 GCA_964647225.1 uncultured Anaerolineales bacterium | reverse complement strand
ACGCCTCACTTATCCTCCAGCGTCTTCTCGACCTCCACCATCCGGCCGAGGGCCAGATCTTCGGGGATCCAGACAAGACCGCACTGCGGGCATTTCAGCAGGTCCACCGGGAAGGCGTTGCCCAGGTACGCGATATTTACTTTCGCCGGCTTGAGGGGGATGTTGCAGGTCGCGCAGATCCACGGCGCTGGGCCGGCCGGCAAGGTTGGCTCGTTCATGTCTGATCCCCCTCGGCGATTTCCATGCGATGACTGTACGCGTTGTAAACCACGTAGGCGTCCGCCTGCGCCGCGTATTCCACCCAGTAAGTCACCGCAGTGGGTTTGTAGTAGGCCAACAAGTGGCCGGCCGCGGGATCGCGGAGCTTTTTGCCCGTCCGCTCGGCGTGTTCGATGACGCGCTGGATGTCTTCGACGAGGATCAACCGCTCCTCCAGCCGGGCCTGCACTTCGTCGGCGATCAGGAGGCGAATTGTCTCGTGGGTGGCCTGCTCTCCTGCCATCTCTTCTCCCCAAAGCTCTCGCAGTAGTTTGCGTTTCAGGCGCGCCCGGTTTTCGTGGCGCTGTGAAAAGCCAGGGCCGGGACGTTCGGCGGCCGCGGCCCGATTCGACCCGTAGATCAGGTCGAGCAGATGCAGCGTCCGCTTGCCGCGGGCCGCGAAGAAATCGCGACACACCGCGCAATAGGTCACGTAGTCCAACGGGCTTTCGCCGATGCGCTTGCGCACGACTTGTTCCGCCAGCGGTCTGTTCGCCAGCCACATCACGCCGCCATAGCTGCAGCACGCGGTGCGCTCACGAGATAGCGGCAACTCCTCGATGGCATAGCCCAGCCGGCGGATCAGGGCGCGGGCGCTTTCCTGGATCTGCGGCGCGTGGCGCGTGGTGCAAGGGTCGTGGATCGCAACGACTGGATGTTGGATGTTGGATGTTGGATGTTCGAGGCTGGCGGTCGGCAAGCCGTGCTTGTCATACACTTCCCACAAAGACACAAGTTCAACCCCTGGCAGATTGGCCTTGAAGACCTGGTAGCAGCTCGAGCACGCGACGACGAGCTTGCGCGCGCCGAGCTGGCCGAGTTCGGCGCGCAACTCCGCCAGGCTGTCCCCGAACAGATCGCTGCGGCCGGCCCAATCGGCCGGCGCGCCGCAACAGCGCAGCAGCAGCCCGACCTCCCCCAGCTTCTCGCGCAGGTAGCCGTAGACCTGCGCGACCTGGTCGGGCGACGATCCGGCGAGCTGGCAGCCCGGAAAGAAGACGATCTCGCTGGCGGCCGCGCCGGGCGCGTGGCGCGCCAGGCTGAACTTCTCGCCGTTGCTGAACGCCATGTCGCGCAGCGCGAAATCGTGCGCCGACGGCGGCATCCGCTTTTGCTCCACCATCACCCGGCGCGCGTTCTTGATGATCGGCCCCATGCCCAGGTCTTCCGGGCACACCTCAGCGCACAAGCCGCACAGACTGCACGAGTTGATGAACTGGTTGGATTTGCGCTCGCCCTTGACGATGGAGAGGTTGTTGTAAATCTCCCGCAGATACTTGCGCGGGTAGCGGCCGTAGGCGCGGAGGTACTCGCAGGTCTTGACGCACTCCATGCATTCGCATTGGATGCAGCGCCCGGCTTCGGCGGCCGCCGCGTCACGGGGATAGCCCGCGTCGGGGTCGCTCATGGGGACGGCGAGGCGGGCCGGAATGCCGGCCGTGACCGTGTAGAGCCGGGTGACGTAGCTCCCTTCGTTGATGCGCGAGGCCGTGAGCGAGACCTTCTGCAGATAGCGGTCAATGGAAATGGCGGCGCGCCGGCCGTCGGCGATGGCGCGGATGGGCGAGCGTTCCGCGCCGGCGCGCAGCATGTCGCCGCCCGCGAAGACGCCGTCCAGACTGGTGGCGAAGGTCACCGGATTGACCAGGACGCGGCCGAAGTCATCCACCGCCAGGCCGAAGGTCGCGCCGGCATCCGCCCCCACCGCCAGGTAGAGCGCATCCCACTCGCCGCGCCGCGCGGCCAGGCCGTCGGCCGGGAGCGCCGCGTACAGCCGGATCGTTGCGCCGACCGACGCGACGACGGCCAGGTCATCCCGAAGGATCTGGCGCGGCAGGACGCTCTCCGGGAATTCCCACAGGCGGCCGCCGAGTTGCGGGCGCGCCTCGTAGATGGTGACACCATACCCTTTGCGGGCGAGATCGAAGGCCGCCGTGAGGCCGCTCAGGCCCCCGCCGACGACCGCCACGGTCTTCCCGCGTTTGGGCAGCACGCGCGGCTTGTCCGGCGGGTCGCCGAACGCCGTGCAGGCCCGTTCCAATGCCCGAATCGCAATGGCATCGCCGGCCTCCTGCCGTTTGCACGCGGCCTGGCACGGTGCGTCGCAAATCCGGCTGATGATGCGGGGAAATGGGAGGGTCCGGGTGAGAAGTTTCAGTCCGCCGGTGAAATCGCCCGCGGCAACATTCGCCGCGAGCGCGCGCACGTCCACGTGGATAGGGCAGGCGGCCATGCACGTCGGCGCGCATTCCTGGATGCACTGGTCTTCCAGTTGGCGAAGCTCGTCTTGGCTGATCACGCGTCGCCTCCGAGTCGGTCGCGCAGCAGCATAAAGCGGCGCAGTCACTTAAGCTGACGCTGGCCCGCGCCCAATACAGATTTCCAGCTTCAGCCGGCGCCCGACGCCATCACGAGTGTCCGGCTGAAGCCGCGAATCCAGTGGGTTATCGAAACATCAATCGTGTCCTTACGCGGGCACGGCTTCCTTGGCCTTGATCCCGGCCAGGATCTTCTCGGGACGCGCGGGCAGGTGCGTGATGCGCACGCCGGTCGCGTCCTTGATCGCGTTGATCACCGCCACGTGGGACGAGGTCAACGGAATCTCGCCGACGCCGGAGGCGCCGAACGGGCCGTACGTCCGCGGCGTCTCGACGTAGTACAGATCGAACTTGTCGGGGATGTCGCGGGCATAGGGCAAGCCGCACGAGAGCATGGTGGTGTGCTTGTGGATATCCTCGAAATCCTCGGACAGCGCCAGACCGATGCCCTGGGCGATGCCGCCGTACATCTGGCCGTCCACCACCAGCTTGTTGTTGATCTTGCCGATGTCGGCGATGGCGGTGAAGCCCTCGACCGTCGCCTTGCCGCTGCCCATGTCCACGGCGACCTCGGCCATGAACACACCGTACATATAGCAACTGAACGGCCGGCCATGGCCGTTGGCATCGCAGTTGCTTGCCATGACCGCCGTCCACTTGCCGACCTGGCGGAGCGGAATGCCTTCGGCGACCATCTCGTCGTAGGTGCGGAACGTGCCGTCCGGCTTGCGCATGGCTTCGACCAGGTTCTCGCAGCCGTTCTTGATCGCGTTGCCCGTGACAACCTGGCTCCGGCTGCCGCCCGATGGCCCGCCGTTGGGCGCGAGGCCGGTATCGTTGAGGACCAGTTTGATCTGGCCCGGTTCGATCTCCAGCGGGAGCAACGCCTGATGCGCGGTGCCGACCACGCCCATGTCCGCGCCCTGACCGTGATCCTGCCAGGTCGTGTAGATCGTCACACCCGTGCGGGTCAGCTCCACCCACGCCTCCGCGCCATCTGCGCCATCCAGGCCGGAGCCGTAGATGCCCAGGGCAATGCCGACGCCCTTCTTGCGCGTTGGGGTGGACTCGGCCGTGGCTTTCTCCTTGGCGGCTTTGTACAGCGGCCGCAGCATGTCGAACATCTCGGGGAAGCTGTAGACATCGGGTTCCTGGCCGGTGGGTGTCGTCGCGCCCGGGCGGTAAACGTTCTGGTAGCGGAACTCCAGCGGATCCACGCCCATCTTCTCAGCCAGCTCATCAACCAGGCTTTCCGAGGCGAGGAAGCTCTGCGGCGAGCCGTAGGCGCGGAACGCCGAACCCCACGCAT
This sequence comes from uncultured Anaerolineales bacterium, assembly GCA_964647225.1. GTDB lineage: Bacteria > Chloroflexota > Anaerolineae > CG2-30-64-16 > CG2-30-64-16 > CAZYHE01. The sequence goes on along the minus strand of CAZYHE010000516.1, from coordinate 43 downwards.
GGTTGGTGGCGACCGTCCGGCCGATGCCGCGGATGCTGGGGAT
>CAZYHE010000515.1:0-3929 GCA_964647225.1 uncultured Anaerolineales bacterium | reverse complement strand
TACGCAATACGTACTACGTCCTCTGACTATACGGATCCGCCGCGTCCCGTAGCCCGTCGCCGAAGAAGTTGAACGCCATCACCGTGACGAGCACGAAGATGGCCGGGATCAGCACCCACGGGTGGAGCGCGACTTCCTGCACTTTTTGCGCGTCCTTGAGCAGCACGCCCCAACTGATCGTCGGCGCCACCAATCCCAGCCCCAGGAAGCTCAGGCCCGTCTCGCCGATGATCATGCCGGGGATCGCCAGCGTCAAGTGTACCAGGATGTAGCTCATGAAGGAGGGCAGCAGGTGTTCGCGGATGACGAAGAAGGGCCGGGCGCCGGCCTGGAGCGCGGCCAACACGTAGTCTTCCTCGCGCAGCGCCAGGAACTTCCCGCGGATCACGCGGGCCAGGGTCGTCCAGCCGACGAAGGAAAGGATGACGGTGATGCCCAGGTAGACGCGCAACTGCGGCCAGTTGGTCGGCAACGCGGCGGCCAGCCCCATCCAAAGTGGGATCGTGGGGATCGAGCGGATTAGCTCGATGACGCGTTGCACGACGTTATCTACCAGGCCGCCGTAGTAGCCCGACACGCCGCCCAGGATCAGGCCGATCAACAAGCTGGCGAAGACCCCGACCAGGCCGATCGAGAGCGAGATGCGACTGCCGTAGATGATGCGGCTGAGCAGATCGCGGCCCATCGCGTCGGCTCCGAAGATGAAGAGCGGGGCGGTGGGATCATCGGCGCCGAAGAGGTGAAGGTCGAGTGGGATCAGGCCCCACAGCTCGTACTTGTCCCCGCGCACGAACAGCTTGAGGGGGAACCGCTGGCTGGTATCTTCTTTGTAGGTCCGTTCGAATGTGGATGGATCGGTCTTGCGTTCTACTTTGTAATAGAATGGCGCGGCCAACGTGCCTTCCGCAGTGCGTATGTGGAGGCGCGTGGGGGGGATGTGTACGTTGCCCTGAAAGCGACGGTTGGGATCATAGGGCGCGATGAACTCGCAGAGGAGCGCCATCAGATAGAGCAGGGCGAGGATGCCCAGCCCGACCAAGGCCAGCCGGTTCTTGCGAAAACGCATCAGTACGAGCTGCCGATGGGTCAACAAGCGGATCGAGCGGCCAGCCAGTTCCTCGACCTTGGCCTCAACCTCGACCTCAGCCTTTTGCGACTTTTGTGCTGTCATGCTATTGGATGCCTCCAAACCGGATGCGGGGGTCAATCCAGGCCAACAGGATGTCGGAAAGCAGCGTGCCGGCCACGGTCAAGGCGCTCAGGATCATGATGAAGCTGGCCGCCAGGAACATATCCTGGGTGATGAGCGCGGTGTAGAGCAGCGGGCCGCAGGTGGGCAGGCCGAGCACCATGGAGACCAGCACCTCGCCGGAGACCAGCGCCGGGAGCTGCCAGCCGATAGTGCTCATGATCGGGTTCAGCGCCACGCGCACCGGGTAGCGCAGCACGGCGATCGTCTCGCGCAGGCCGCGGGCGCGCGCCGCCTCGACGTAGGGCCGGCTCAACTCGTCCAGCGTGGTGGCGCGCATCACGCGGATCGTCCCGGCCGTGCCAGAGATGCCGATGATCGCCGCGGGCAACACCATGTGCTTCAGCAAATCCCACACGCGGCCCAGGCTCCACGCCGCGTCCAGGTATTCGGCCGAGAAGAGGCCGCCGGCGCTCAGCCCCAGATAGCGGTTGCCGAAATACATCAGCACGAGCGCCACCAGGAACGACGGCAGCCCCACGCCAATGAAGGCCAGCACGGTGAAGACGTTGTCGGTCCACGTGTATTGCCGCGTGGCCGAGATCAGCCCAATCGGGATCGCGATGGAATAGGTGAGGATCAGGGCGAAGAGCGAGACCGCCATGCTCAGCGCGATGCGCTCGCCGATCAATGTGTTCACCGGCTTATTCCAATAGAACGACTGGCCCATCTCGCCCCGCACGAAGTTGCTGATCCACTTCCAGTATTGGGCGACCATCGGTTGGTTGAGGCCGTATTGTTCTTCGAGCGCCCGGACCTGTTCATCGCTGATGACATCCCCCTGCGAGCGCAAATTGTTGACATAAGTCGTCAAGTAGTCGCCCGGCGGCAACTGGATGATCGCAAACGCGATGACCGAGATGCCGAAGAGGATCGGGATCGCCTGGAGTATGCGTTTAAGGATGAATGTGCGCATGAGAACGCCTTTGCTGCCGGGGCGGGTTTCGAGGCTTTAGCCGGTTCAGTGGTCTGCGAGTCCGACCGGCTGAAGCCTCGAAACCGGATGCCATGTGAGAAGTCTCTTGCTGTGGCCGGTCCCCAAAAGAGCGGGGGATGCTATCTCCTGACCGAGCCACCCTACCCCACAATCTCGCTCACATCCAACAGATAAATCTGCCGCCCTTCGCCGCCGTGGTTCGAATCCACCGTCACCCGCCGGCCATCGGGGCTGAAGCGCGGGTGCAGGTCGCACCGCCACTCGCCGACGTATTCTGGGCCGGTGTACAGATCGGCGAGTGGAACCCGTTCGCCGGTGGCGACGCGGTACAGGTAGAGGTGTTGCCGCCGCTCCCGGTCCGGGTAGGTGTCGTTCAGGATCCACGCGTTGCCGGGCAGATAGGTGCAATGGCCGTTCTCGGGCATCACGCCCAGGCCGACAGCCACCGGTTGCTCGCTGCCATCGTCGGCGTAGAGATAGAACGCGTCGCCGTGCGACGGATGCCACGACCACCCCAGGATGTGGTCCGGGTCGCGCCAGATGAAGTGCGACATCTTGCCGTAGCCGTCCACGATGCGGAGGTCGGAGCCGTCGGGCCGCGCGGTGAACATGCGCGTGGGCAGCCCCACCGTGCCGGGGCCGCGCCAGCGGTTGAGGAACTCGAAACGGTCGTTCGTCGGCCCCCACAGCAGGTGGTTGAACCAGTGCTTCATGATCGTGATGTCGCCGAGCCGCGACGGGATGCCGGCCATCTGGCTGAAGGAGATGATCAGCTTGCTGGCCCCGGTCGTCAGATCCACGTGCCAGATGCCGGTCTGCTCCGGCGCGAGCGTGTCGCGATACGGATCGGGGATGCCCGTGTAGCCGTAGCCGGGCCGGCAGTCGTTGATGCGCCGGAAGTCGGGCGCCACCGCCTGCTTGCCGTCGGGGCTGATCGTGTAAATCGGCGCGCCGATCGTGCGTTTGCGCCCCGTGTGGATGTCGCGGATGTGGCAGACGAACGTGTCATCCACGCGGTCGTTCCAGATCACTTCGCTGGCCGAGCCGGGCAGCCATTGCAACATGCAGCCCTGCTGCCAGCACCACGCGCGGCTCTCGCCCAACTCCGTCCACCGATCGCCATCAGCCAGGTCAATCATGCCGACCTTGATGACGTCGTCGGGCTGGGGCGAGCGATGCTCGAAATCCACCTCCATGCCCAGGACATAGCGGCCGGTCGGGTCGAACTGGAGCTTGTCGTAGTAGCCGAACCAGTGATGCTTCGGGCCGGACGTGATCGGCCGGATAGAAGGTTGTTTGTGTGACATATAAACCTTTTCTTCGCAGCCTCGGGATCCTGAGCGGAGGCCACGTCGTTTGTGGCCGTAGTCGAAGGACTTCGTCGTGAGCTCAGTCGAACGATGCGGCCCCGTGCAAAGATCGCTCCGGCGTCCTTCGACTCCGTCCGGCACACTACACCGGACTCCGCTCAGGATGCCTACGCAGGATTGTCAGTATCCGATGCTCTGCAACAGACAGGCACTCATTACCCGACAGCCGTAGCGTAGCCCCTTGTGGGCGTCCAGGCGGGCAGAGAAGCGCCGCCGCCGGGCACAAGGCCCTTATGCTACGTCAATTTGTCGGGTAATGAGAGACAGGCAGTTACTTCTTGAAGAAGAACTGCTCCGGGTTGACCGGGACGGCGCGGATCGTGCCGTAGCCCCAGACGCCTTTTTCCGGGACGTTGGTGATCTCCGGCTTCAT
>CAZYHE010000514.1:0-3933 GCA_964647225.1 uncultured Anaerolineales bacterium | reverse complement strand
TCGAGGATGATGTCGAGGAGTGAGGCGTGCAGACCGCCAGTCCGCCAGGGGTTGAAACCCGCTGGCTCAGCAGGTGAAAACCGGCTCCAAGCCGGTTACGTGGCCTCGGCGGCCCGGTCAGCCGGTCTCGACCGGCTTTTTACCTGCTGAGCCGGGCGGCTTCAGCCCCCGGCGGTCTTCGGCTTATACAACCCCGCCGGGTTCGTCGCCAGCATCCCCGCCCGATACGACAGGTCATCCACGCGACTTAGCCCCGCGATGGCCCCCGGCCCGACAATCGGGAACTGCCGCAGCTTCGCAACCGCCGGCATGACCAGCAGCACGCCCGCGTCGTCCCACATCCACCCGGCATGATCGAGGCGCGCGAGATTCAGCGGCGCGGTGTAGCCGCGCAGCGTCTTCAGGCCGTCCACGTTGTAGAACACCTCAAAGTAGGACATCACCAATTCGTGCAGCGAGCGATAGATCGGCTCCCGGTAGCGCAGCCCGACGAAGTTGGATTTTGCCACCGCGCCGTAGCCGCGGCCCTGTTTGAAGATCGCCAGCACGTGATCGTCGTCCAGCCCCGGCTCTGGCAGCAAGTCCACGATCAGCGGCGCGTGGCCCAGGCGGCGCAGCGCCATCGCCGCAAACAGCCCCCCATCCAGGCAGTGCGCCAGGCGATCCCGCATCACGTTGAGCGGGCAGCGGTCGCGCGCCTCCGGGCTGTAGGGCGTCGCGTCCAGGTAGGTCTGGATCGCGTGCGGGCTATCCAGGGCGGCCAGGGTCGCCCGCTCGGCCTCGGTCAGATAGCTATCCAGGCGGTTCAGCGATAGATCGGTTTGAGCCATCGGCGCCTACTCGATCAACTTCAGGCTGCGGAGCGCGGCTCGCAACCCCTGCGGCGTGTCCGTCTCCAGCAGGCCGGTGTGTACTTCCCAGGTCTCGATGTGCCGCGCCGATTCGCCCGGCTGGAGCGTGCCCAGCGGGCCGATGCTCTCGACCTCGATGAACTGGTCGCACACATACACCTCCGCGTTGCAGCCGTAGTCAGGATGCGGCAGCCCGACGCCGGGCGCGAACCGCTTGACGAAGAGGGTGCTCCCGTCGAGATAGGCCGACCAGCCGGCGCGGTTCAGGTAGCCGACCTTGCAGGGCGGCAGGAGCGCTTGCGCACGGATCAAAATCAGGTCGTCGCCGAGTTGGAGCCGGGGATCGCTCCAGCGGGTGTAGGGCCAGAGCACAAGCTGCCGATTGGGCAACAGCCCGGCGGCGTCCAGCGCGCCCATCTGCTGGGGCAGGATCGCGACCCCGCCCAGCCGGATTTGCGTGATCGCCCACGGCGCCAGCTCGACCGGCCAAATCCCCTCGTTCTTCAGCTCGTGGGTCAGCGTGACGATGGGCTGCTTCGGTGTCATTCGGATTTCGATGGATTTGCGGATACCCGTCGCGCCTTCCACCGGCTGCGTCAGCCGCGCGCCATCGGTCAGCTCGGTGACGACCACGCCCGCGTTGTCTGGGAGATACGAGCGGGGGAACGCTTCCGGCGAGTGCCACAGGCGATGGCCGCCGCGGATGAAGTAAGGGCCTTGCGGCGTGTCCATCTTCAGACTCGGCAGCTCGGCCAGCAGGTTCTCTTGCGAGCCTGCGGCAAAGAGGCGCACGATGCGCGGCCCGGCCTCCGCCAGATAATCCAGGCGCAGTACGCCATTGTCGAGTGTGCGCGTCGGCAGTCCGTAGAAATCGCTTCCCATGATAGCTCCTTCCTTTCTGTGTCAAGGATCAGCCCTATTGTACACCCGATTGCCCGATCTTTCCCAATGCCCTGGGGTAACTTTGTCAGCGTCGCGGCCTTGTGGTATCCTCAGTTCTATGTCTGAACTTCCTTCCCACCTGACCTGGCAGGCCCACACCCTGCACCTGCGCAACCCCTTCCGGCTCTCCTACGGCGTCAGCGAGACGCGGCGCGCCTTTTGGGTGCGCCTGGCGGATGATGCCGGTTGGGGCGAGGCGGCCATCCCGCCCTACTACGGCGTGGCAGACGCCGCCATGATCGCCGTCTGGGAGGCGGCCGCGCGGCGGCATGAGCCGTTCCCTGACGCGCCCGCCGAGATCGCGGCGTGGATCGGGACGGACGGCCCGGCCCCGGCGCGCTGCGCGCTCGACATGGCGCTGCACGACCGGCTGGCCCGGCGGGCGGGCGTGCCCCTCCACGCGTTGCTGGGCGTGCCCGCGCCGCGCCCGCTGCCCACCTCGTTCACCATCGCCATCGCCGAGCCGGCCGAGATGGCCCGGCTGGCCGCGGAGGCGGCGCGCTACCCGATCCTCAAGATCAAGCTCGGCTCGGACGACGACGCGGCCCGGCTGAGGGCCGTGCGCGCGGCCCGGCCCGACGCCATCCTGCGCGTGGACGCCAACGCCGGGTGGTCGGCCGACGAGGCGGTGGCGCGGCTGCGGGAGATCGAGCCGGTGGGGCTGGAGATGGTCGAGCAGCCGGTCGGCCGGCACGATATCGCGGGGATGGGCTACGTCCAGGCGCACACCGCCCTCCCGGTCGTCGCCGATGAATCGGTGCAAACGCTGGCCGATGTCGAGGCGCTGGCCGCGGCCGGCGTGGCTGGCATCAATCTGAAGCTCCAGAAGGTCGGCGGGCTGGGGCCGGGCCTGCGCATCCTCCGCCGCGCACGGGAGCTTGGGCTGCGCGTCCTGCTCGGCTGCATGATCGAGACCTCGCTCGGCACGACGGCGATGGCGCATCTGGCCGGCCTGGCCGATTGGCTCGATCTCGACGCGCCACTGCTGATCTCGAATGATCCGTTCACCGGCCTGCGCTACGATGATGCGGCCCGCGTGCATGTGCCGGGTGGGGCGGGGATCGGGGTGGCGCGGCGGATGGGCGAGTAGGTAGATTGGTAGGTTGGTAGATTGGTAAGTTGGTAAATTGGTGAGAGGTTTCATGGCAGACACAAATCTGAATTCTGAATTCTGCGCTCTGCGTTTTTTCGATGCGCACTGCGACACGGTGATGCGGGCGTTCGATGGGGAGTTCGACTTCGTCGCGGGCCGCGGTCAGTCGCACGCCGACCTGCCGCGCATGTTGGCGGCCGGCTATTGCGTGCAACTGTTCGCGATCTTCGCACCCCGCACCTATTACCGGGAGCGCGATCTGCGGGCGTTCGGCGATGAGATCATCGCCAAAATCGTGAGTTGGGTGGCTGGTTCGGCCGGCCGGATGCGGCTGGCGACCACGGCGGGCGATATCCGGGAGGCGTGCGCGGGCGGGGGGACGCTGGCGGCCCTGTTGGGGCTGGAGGGCGCCGACCCGTTGGAGGGGAAGGCCGAGAACCTGGCGCATTTTCACCGGCTGGGCGTCCGCAACCTGATCCCGGCGTGGAGCGACAACGAGTTTTCGGGCACATGCATGGGTTCCGGCGGCCCGTTGACCGATGAGGGCCTCAAGCTGATCGAGCTGGCCGATGCGTTGCGCGTGGTGGTGGATGTGTCGCACGCGTCCGACGCCGCGTTCGAGCAAATCCGCCAGCTTACGCGACGGCCTTTCGTCGCCAGCCATTCCAACTGTCGCGCCCTCTGCCCCAGCCCGCGCAACCTGACCGATGCGCAAATCCGCGCGCTGGCCGACCGGGGCGGTGTGCTGGGCATCAACCTGTCGGCCGATTTCCTGGCCCCCGAATACATGGTGCAGTGGGATTTGATCGCCAAGCCCGCCTATGCCGCCGCGGCGCAGGTCAGCGACCTGGCCGAGAAGAAGCGGATTCGCGAAGCCACCAGAGCGAAGCTGTGCACGCTCCCGCTGCCGCCCGCCGAATGGATCGCCCGCCACGTCCTGCACGCCATCGCGACCGGCGGCGAGGAGTGCATCGGTCTGGGCGGCGACCTGGACGGCATCACGACCATGCCGATCGGCATCACCGGCGCGGAGAGCTATCCCGCCAT
>CAZYHE010000513.1:0-3935 GCA_964647225.1 uncultured Anaerolineales bacterium | reverse complement strand
GACGCGTACGCGTTTGTGGCTCATGGTTTCCTTTGGATCGCCGCCACGACTTCGGCCATGTCGGCGGTGCGATAGGCGTGCGCCAGGCACGGGGTGCTGTGCGCCAGCCCCACCTGCCCCGCCGGCGAGAGCGCGATCACGCCGCCCAGCCCGCCGATGCGCTTCTGGAAGTAGGCGATGGCGACATTGGCCGCGGTGCGGGCATCGCTCAAGAGCGCGATCTGATCCACAGCGGTCTTCGCCAACACCGTCTTCATGATCTGCTCGCCCCAGCCGGTGCAGACCGCCGCGCCGAGTTGGTTGTCGGCATACAGGCCGCAGCCGATGAGCGGCGTGTCGCCGACGCGGCCGGGATACTTGAACATCGTGCCGCCGGTCGAGTTGCCGGCCGCCAGGTCGCCCGCCGCATCGAGCGCCACCGCGCCCACCGTGTCGGCCGCCTGCGCCTGGAACGCAGCCGCCGGATTCACCCCGGCCGTCGCCGCGAGCCGGTCGGCCCAGGCGCGGCGCTCGCGCTCGATCACCAGGTCGGCGGGGTCGCAGAGGGGCAGGCCGGCTTCCTGGGCGAATCGCTCGGCCCCCGCGCCGACGAGGAAGATGTGCGGGCTGTCGTGCAGCACCCGCCGCGCCAGGCTGATCGGGTTGGCGATGCGCTTGACCGCGGCGACCGCGCCAGCCATCAGGGTGCGGCCATCCATCAGGCCGGCGTCCAGTTCGACCTCGCCGTCCCGGTTCAGGTGCGAGCCGCGGCCGGCGTCGAAGACCGGGTGATCCTCCATCACGCGCACGGCCGCTTCGACCGCCTCGAGCGCCGCGCCGCCGCGGGCCAGCACGGCCCAGCCGGTCTCGGCCGCGGCCCGGCAGCCCGCCATGTGGTCGGCTTGCAGCTCGACCGGGATATCCCACGCACCGCCATGCACAGCGATTGCAACTGACATCGGCTGCATCCTCAACACGTCACGTGAAACAGGCCCAGCACCGCGCCCTCGGCCTCATTCCAGCAGCGGATGGCTTCGGGCGTCGGGCAGAGGTCCACCGGACAATCGTGCGCCTTCAGAAATTCGGCGGCTTCTTGCGACAGGCGCACCTGGCCCGATTGCCCCGCGCCGATGATGACCCGCGTCGCCTTCTTGCGATGGAGGTCGTCTATCTCGGCCAGGCTGATGACGTGGGAGGTGCCGTACACCGATTTGGACAACGCCTTGTCACGCTTGCACACCTTGCCGCTCAAGCGGATGATGATGTCGTGCTCGTAGTGCTGGCCTTCCACCGTGATGCTGCCGAACCAGGTATCGTCAATTTTCGGTCGCATGGTCGTCCTCCGCCTTGAGTCGCAGACCTGTCAGGTTTTATTCCCGACGCTTCGATCGCGCCGCCACTGCGCGCGCCCACAGCCCGGCGCCGGGCCGCGGCGTTGCGCGCGCGTCTCCCTCGCGCACCCACATCCCGATGACGAACGCGCCCACGCACGACATCAGGCTCGTCAAGAAGAACGGGGCGCGCAGCCCCCAAAACGCCGCCACGGTCGCGCCGGCCACCGGCCCGATCGCGTTCGAGGCGGCCATTGCGCTGGCGTCCAGTCCGAACACGACCCCCGCCCGGCCCTCCGGCGTAAGCTTCGCCAGCAGCCCGGTCAGCGTCGCCAGGGTGCCGCCCACGGCAAACCCGCTGCAAAACTGCCAGATGATCAGCCAGCGCGGATCATGCACGAACGCCTGGGGCACGAAGAAGACCGCCGCCGCGACCGCGCACACGATCAGCAGGCGGCGCTGGCCCAGCCGGTCGCTCCAGTTGCCGATGAGCGGCGCGCCGAGCGCTGCGCCGAGGGACGATACGCCGGCAATCAGCCCGGTGACGATACCGACCTGCGCGCCGGTCGGCAGCAAAGTCTGGACATAGAGCGGTAAGATCGGGCTGATCGCGCCGTTGCCGATGCGCAGCAAGATGCGCGCCGCGAAGGCGGCGATCAGCGCGGTGGACGCCAGGACCAACACAAGACCGGCGCCGTAGCCGGTCGCCTTGTTTCGACCGGCCAACGCCGGCGCCGGTTGAAAATCCTCGTGGACGAACAGCGTGACCAGGAGGCCGGAGATGAAAAGCAGCCCGCCCGTCACCCAGAAGCTCGGTCGGTAGCCCAGCGCGTCGCCGGAGATGCCGCCAAGCAGCGGGCCGAGTGAAACCCCCAGATAGATTGCGGTTTGCAGCGAGCCCATCGCCATCCCGGAGCGTTCTTTCGGCGCGGTGGCGGCGACCAGGGCCATCGTGGCGGGGACGGTGCCGGTGAAGAGGCCTTGCACGAAGCGGAGCACCATCAACTGCTCGACATTGGTGACGAAACCCATCAGCGCCAGGATGACCGCGCCGCCGAACGAGGCGCGCAGCACCATCAGCTTGCGGCCATAGCGGTCGGCCAGCGCGCCCCACACCGGCGCGATGAGCGCCATGCTGACCGCCTGCGCGGCGGTCACCAGGCCGGCCCACACGCCCACCTGGCGGACATCCGTGACGCCGAGTTCCTGGATGTAGTAGGGGACGAAGGGCGTGACGAACGAAAAGCCCGCCACTGCGATGAATTGAGTTACCCAGAGGGTATAAAGAGTGCGTCGCCAGAGAGGCACGGGTATCGCCTGCCTTGATCGAGAATGGGAAGTCGCTTATCGGCAAGCATTGTACCACGCCTTGCGCAGGTTGGGGAATCTGGCTGCTGCGCGCAGAAGGCAAGAGGCGACTCCACTGGCTGGTTTCTTGAACAGCTACAGCACTCGCAGCAAATTATCCAACGTCAACAGCCCCACGTCCGCGCTCGGCTCCAGGAAGGGCCGCACGTCGGCGGCCACCTGCTCCCAATTCAGCGCGCGAAGGCGGTGGCGCACAACTTCGCGCCACGTCTCTGCGGTCAACTCTGGGCCAGGCCAACCGGTTTGCTGCAAGGCATTGTTGAGTAGGATCAGGTTCGGCGGCGGCCATTGTGTGTCGCTGAGATACCACAGCAGGTCGTAAATGTCACGGCCCTTCGTGTAAGGTCGCTGCAGAATCGCATGAAGTTTGCCCGCTAATAGCGAGGCCTGGTCGTGATGCTGGAGTTGTAACGGCACGTGCTGGCGGATCACTGTAGTCTCCAGTTCCGCGCCCGGCGGCGGATTCGTATCCACCTCGATCTTTACTGCCAGCACTTCATCGCGAAATGGCGACAACCCGACTTCGTAAAGCAGCCCGGCAAAACGAACGAAGGCACTATGTACAACTTTTTGGTCGCTCACTTTCAGTTCGACTGCATAGCCCTCGGCGGTCAAGGTCGAGCGAATGGCCCGGAGATAACCCCGAAAGTCGTACTGCTCCCTGGCCCATTCCAGCGCGAAGTCGAGATCTTCCGAGTAACGCTGGCTGTTATACAAGAAACGCAGCGCCGTGCCGCCATGAAAAGCCAGCGGGATCATCGCTCCGGTCCGTTGCAACACGGCCAGAATCCGAGCTTGCAGGTATTCGCGCATGGCGTTTCGGCCATGGGCGGGCGTTGGAGCAGAATGCACGAGCTGCGCCAGATATTCTTTCACAGATCCTCGTATTCCGTCGTCTCAGTATGGGCCAAGTTTCGCACATGCGCAACGGCACGACGCAGTTTGGGGCGATTCATCCGTTCTGCCAGCCGATCCAATTCAGTCAGATTCAACCGCCCCAGATTTTGCAGACGCAATGCCCGCAGATACTCCGGGGCATCGGCGCCGGGGTGCAGGTAGATCAGATCAAGCAGCGCCTTTTCCGGCGTGGCGAGGAAAGCGCATTGGCCGCCACCAAGCTCGCTCAGGCGATAGCTGTGCCACAAGCTCACCTGGATCCGCTGATACATATAACTGCCCAAGGGCGTTTCCCACCGGCCAGCCCGGCCCGTCGTGACGCTGGTTGTGACCGGTGTGTATTCGGGGATCAAGCCGTAA
>CAZYHE010000512.1:0-3938 GCA_964647225.1 uncultured Anaerolineales bacterium | reverse complement strand
TGTGGCTCATCCAGCCCCTCATACGTCTCGGGGCCACGCTTCTGCTTCACGCGCAGAATAAAGATCGTGTTGTTCTCGTCGTCTACCTCGTAGATCAGCCGCCAACGGTCGAGCCAGATCCTGAAGCGCGTGGGACGATCGCGTAACGCCTTGGCCTCGGCCGGCCGCGGGGCGTGACGGAGAGATTCGATCAGGCGTTTTGCGCGTTGACGATAACTGCCGGGCAGGCGCGGCAAGTCGTACTCGGCCTCTTCGCTGTACTCAATCCGGTAGGGCGGCACCTTGCACCTCGCGTGCGGCGATCCTGGCCCACACTTCATCGTGGGTGCGCGTCGGTGCGCCGGCCTTGATCCTAGCCATGATGGCATCAGTTTCGCGAACGTCCTCTGTTTCGTCAATCGCGTCTCGGATGTATTTAGCCAGCGCCGCTCGCACCACGTCAGAAATCGTTTCCCCGCGCATCGCGGCCACCGCACGGGCTTGCTTGCGCATATCTGGGCCGACCTTGATCACCAGATTGACTGTCATACGATGCTCCTGTTCGTAAAGCTATCTTGATGTAAAGATATTATCGCTGATTCCTGTCTCCGTCAAGCCCGAGAGACGAAACACAAGGCCATTCTCTACACCCTCAACCACTCGTCGAACCGCTCGATCCACCCATCCACCGGCAGCCCCAACTTCCGCATCCCGAAGCCGTGGCCGCCGCGGGCGTAGAGGTGCAGCTCGGCCGATTTCCCGGCCGCGTGCCATGCGGTGTAGAGCGCCGTGCTGATGCTGGCCGGGACGAGCGGGTCGTCGTCGGCATGGACAAGAAAGACCGGCGGCGCATCGTCCGGCACTTCGATCTCGCCGAAGTGCGCGGCGTAGATCGGCGCGGCGAAGTCGGGCCGGCTGCTGGCGTCGTGATTGAGCGTCACCGCCATCGTCACCCCGCCGCCGGCCGAGAAGCCCATGATGCCGATCCGGTCGGGCCGGATGCCCCACTCGGCGGCGCGCTGGCGCACCAGCCGCACCGCCTGCTGGCCGTCCGCCAGGATCAGCGGCGTCAACGATCGCATCGGGCCGGCCAGCTTCGAGCGGTCGGCCAGGCGTTCCTGCACTTCCGCCGCGAAATTGGCCCCAGTCTGAATCAGCCGATATTTCAGCATGAACGCGGCGACGCCATGGGCGTTCAGCCACGCGGCCACCTGGGTGCCTTCGTGCTCATAAGCCAGGAAGTGGAACGCGCCGCCGGGGCAAACGATGACCGCTGTACCGTTCGCCAGCTTCGGGTCGGGCAGGAAGGCGGTCAGGGTCGGCCGGCTCACGTTGCGGATGACCTTCAAGCCGAAGTCTGAGTAGGCCGATACCTGTTCCTGCTGTGTCCAATCCTCGGAGCCGGGCGCGCCGTCCGGCCAGAGGGGGATGATGAGAGGTTGGGAAGATGATGGCATGATATTTCCTCCTGAAAACAAGGCGATTGAAATCGCAGCTAAAGGGCCTGCGGCCGGGCGTCCACCTGCGTGGACGCGGTCGTGAACGATTTCGGTCGGCGTAGGCCGACCTCGCGGCGGAACGCCCCTTCGCCCCGAATTCCATTCGGCGGTTGAAGTGGACGCGGTCATGCATGGTCTTGGTCGGCGCCGGCCGACCTCGCGGCGCGCCGCCCCTTCGCCCCGAATTCCATTCGGCGGCTATCTGACTTTCGCCCGCGTCCCTGCCCAAACCCCCAGCAGGCAGATGACCGGCAGGCTGGCGAACGCCAATCCCCAGCCGCCCGGCGATTCGACCAGTGCGCCGAAGAGCAGCGGGCCGGCCAACACGCCGGCGTTTTGGCCGGCCATCACCACCGCCATCGCCAGGCCGCTCCCGCCCGTCGCCCGACCGGTCTCGACCGCGGCGGCGAAGACGTTCGGGGGTGTCACGGAGAGGAACAACCCCTGCGCCGCGACCAGCACGATCAGCAGCGACAGGCTGGCGGCTCCGGTGAGCGGCAAGATGACCGCCGCGGCGACCAGGCCGAACAGATACACCCGTTTGCGTGAGCCGAGCCGGTCGGAGATCAGGCCGCCGGCCGGGCCGGAGAAGATGGACATCAGCGAGGTGATGCTCGTCAGCCCGGCGGCCTGCGCCAGCGCCACCCCACGCACGGTGTAGAGGTAGGTGGGCAGGAAGGTGCCGACGGCGAAGACCGCGGTGCAGTAGCAGGCGAACGCGACGCCCAGCCACCAGATGGTCGGGTTGTGCAGCGTCCGGCCCACATCCGCCGGCTGCGGGTCCCCGGCCGCCGGCTCTTGGGCCGGCGCGGGCCGCACCACGAGCAGGAAGAGCAGGGTCGTCAGCACCGCGTAGATGCAGCCGAACCACCACACGCTCCGCCAGCCGCCCCAACCGGCCAGCGCCGGCGCGGCCAGCAGCATCGTCATCAGCCCGACGGGAACCCAGGTCGCCCAGATGCCCAGCGCGATCCCGCGGCGATGGGGGAACCACGGCGCGATCACGGCCGGGGCCATCACTGCGACGAACCCTGTGCCGATTCCCTCGATCGCCCGGCTGAAGAGCAGGACATTGATGCTTGGGCTGAGCGCGCCCAACGCCGCGCCCAGCGCGATGCTCCCGCCGGACAGCACGCCGGCCCAACGATAGCCGACCCGGTGGAAGATGAAGCCCGCGGGCAGCGCCAGCAGCAGCCCGGTGATCGCGTAGAGCGACATCAGCAGCCCGGCCCGGCCCACCGGCAGCCCCCAACTCTCCATCAGGATCGGCAGGATGGGCGGGACTTTGGATTGGTTGAGCGGCGCGGCGACGCTGAAGAGCAGCAGGACGGCCAGGATCAGCCAGGCGCGGCGGGGCGCGGGCGCGGGTTGGACAAGGATAGCGTCAGACAAGAGGACAACTCCATTATCAGCCTGCGAGTTTCAATCGCAGCCAGCATCGCCTGTGATGGTCAGCCAGAAGCTGTGCGCGTGAAATAACGGCATCCATCTGCGATGCGATCAATCAGCCGCGCGACGGTGTCCCGGTCGGCATGGGCCAGGCCGAGGAAGCGCAGCATGTCTTGGTTCTGGCTCGCCCATGCCGGTTCATCCAGCTTCGCCAGGATCCCTTTCTCCGGCGCACCGAGGATCGGGATCAGCAGGCGGTAGACGGTGAGGATGCCCGCGTTCTGACGCCACGCGAAGTCGCTGTCAACGGCGAAGATAAAGAAATCACGCGCCGAGTCGCCGCCCCACAGGCGGGTGATTTCGAGCACCGGCGCCTTGGCCTTCGGCCAGTACGTCTGGATCGCCCGTGCCGTATCTTCCAGGGCGAATACGTCGCGATAAAGGGCGTAAAAGGGCATGATACTGTGTTTGCGGCAGAGTTGGCGGAGGCGGCTGTCGGTGCGGTTCTGGCTGCGCGGCAAGGTGCTGTAAGCCCAATGGACGGCCAGGATGGCCTCGTTCATCGCCAGCCGGCCGCGCGCCAGCCCCGCGCGCGGCTTGTCCTCCGCCAGCAGCGTGCGTGCTGCATCCAGAAACTGTTCGATCTTTTTCTGCGACGCTGCGATCTTGCTCTCCACGACTTCGGGTCTGAACAAGCTGGCGTCGAATTGCTGCTTGAAGCGCCCCAGGATCCCGGTCGGGTCGGATACCACCCGACCGGCCCAGAGTTGGATCGGCCAACTCACGATGGGGGATAGATCGCCCTGCTCTGCCTGGCGCAGTTGTTCTTCCAGGTTGCGGCGGACGAGTTGGATGGCCTCCACCCCGCGGCCGCGAAAAATGTTGAAATAGGGCAGGGTTGGGTCGCGTTCTTCGACCAGGACGCCTAGCTCGAGATCGGAATGGCGCCATTCCTGCCCACGTGCCAGGCTGCCGCCGATCGCGACGCCCAAAATGCCAGGCCGGCTTTGGAAATCGGCCGCGCAATCATGCGCCCAGGCGCGCAGTTCGGTTCGCCAGCTTTCTGTCATC
>CAZYHE010000511.1:1186-3941 GCA_964647225.1 uncultured Anaerolineales bacterium | reverse complement strand
GCCCATGCTGGCGGATCACCGACTCGTACTCGAACGCGTAGTCCAGATCGCCGGATTCCAGCAGGGCGATGAGTTGGATGCTGGCCCCACGCAGGATGATGTGGCTGCCGGAACGCGTCTCTAGCACCTCCGGCACGGTCACGGTCGCGAGTTGATCGTCCAGGAACAGCGTCACCGGCTGGGTGAATTGGTCTTTGAACAGGCCAGGGAAGTAGGTGTAGCGCCGTGCGCGTTCTTGCGCCAGCGCCACCGCCATGAACGCTCGGTAGCCCGCCGCATCGAAGCGCGGGTCGGCGATTCCCACCTTCACGTCGGGCCGGGCCAGCACCTCCGGCCAGTTGTCGGCAGTCAGCTCGCTGGCGTATTTGCTATCCCGCTGATAGGCCAGCGCCAGGTGGTTGCTGGCGAAGCGGATGTACCAGTCGGCGTAGGGGCGGCCCGTCTCCGGGTCGTTGACGCCGGTCATCAACATGGGGATGAGCGCGGCGTCGGCGGTCGCCACCACATCAATCGGCACGCCCAGCTCCGTGGCGTGGCGGATGACCTGGATGCTGCCGTGATACTCGGCGCGCACGTCAATTTGCGGGTACTGCGCCTCGAATGCGGTTTCCAGCGCGTCGAACGGCGCGATCAGGCTCCCCGCGCCGAAAACGACGAGGGGGACGCGGGCTGAGGTTGGTTCGACGACCGCAGTCGGTAACCCAGCAGGCTGCGCGTCCGTGGGCGCGGCGGCGGGCAACGGCGCGGTGCAGCCGATCAGCAGGGCAGACAGCCATATCAGACCTGCTATCACCACAGACATGAACGGACCGCGGACGACGCGGATATTTTTCAGATTTTGTCCGCGTGGTCTGCGTTGTCCGTGTCGTCCGCGTCCAATCTCGAGCGCAAACATGGGTTACTTCAACTCGATCTTGTTGATGTCCTTGACCCACACGCTGCTGGACTGGCCCGGCATGGCGAGCTTGAACTTCCCTGCAGCGCCGGTGAAGGCGACCATACAGTCGGCGCAACTCCGCACCGCCGCCAGTTCGGCCTCGGCCGAAAAGCCGTCCGCGGCGGTGAAGACGATCTTCGCGGCGTTGGCGGCCGGCTTGACGAGCGCCAACAGATCGCTCAGCCGGACCCCTTCGTATTCTGCTGAACCCGACTTGGGGTGCTCGGCGGTGATCTTGACGACCTTCATGCCGCGCAGGTCGGCTTCTTTCAGGCCCAGCGGCTTCTCCACCGCGCCGATGACCACCAGGTCGCCCGTCACAGATGCGGCCGGGGCGGGGGCCGCGGTCGGCTTGGGCGCTTCGGTCGGTTTCGGGGCTTCCGTGGGTTTGGCTGTGGCTGCGGGGACGGGCGCGAGCGCGACCGTCAGGGTGATCCCCCCGATGGCGCCCACCAACTCGTTCTTCTTCAGCGGCGTGCCGACGAGCCGCAGTGGGGCATACTGTTCGGGCAGCGGATTGTCGTTGACCAGCGAGGCGACCACGACGCCGTTGTTCCGTGACAGGGGCGCGCTGTCGAGGCTGGCCTTGAAGCCGTCCTTCGCCACGACCTCGACCTTGTAGCCGGTCTTCGCCAGCGCCTCGTTGAACGCCGGGCCTTGATGCTTGACCTCGTCGTCCGCGTAGCCCATCAGCAGCCACAGCGGGATGCCGGTCCAGACCTGGGCTTTGTCGTCGGTCCAGGTGGCCTTGTGGCACCCCACGCACGACTCGAAGGTGGCGCGGTCAATGGTCGCCCGGATGCCGCCGTTGAGCGTCACGGTCCAGTCGGCCACCAGCGCCTTGACTTCGAGCTTGGTGATCCACTTCACCGACCAGTGACCGTCTGTGACCTGATCGCGCTTCGGGCTGATGATCACGACGCGCAGGGCGCCGTCGCTATCCTCGGGCAGCGGCTTGCCTTCACGCTCGAAAGCGAGCATGGCGGTCAGGCCACTGGTGTTTTTTAGCTCGTCGCCCGTGGCCGGGTCGTAGGCTGTGAATGTGCCTTTGGTCAGTTGATCGTAGGAGAAGGTGATGGCGTAGCCGTCCTTGGCGACCGCGTTGACCCCCATCTTGTCATTCAGTGGGCCAACCAACTCGGCCAACGTCTTCAAGCTGACCCCGCGATGCGGCAGCGGCGGTGTGATCTTGCCCGTGCTGCTCTTGAAGCCCGCTTCCCCCGTCACGACCGCCAGCTTCTTCAGATCATCCAGGGTCAGTGATTTCGTACCGGACGGCCCGACGATTTGCAGGGCCGGCTGCGCGACGGGCGCCGTGGTGGGCGGCACGCTGGTCGCAGTGGGCGGAACACTTGTTGCGGTGGGTGGGACGCTGGTCGCGGTGGGCGGAACCGGCGTCGCGGCGGGGGCCGATGCGGGGGCCGCCGTCGCCGGCGCCGGAGCAGGCGTTGGCGCGGAGACACAGGCAGTGAGCAGGAATGCGATGACTAGCAGGTTCAGCAGGGAGATCTGGAAAGATCGCTTCATAGATAAACTCCTCGTCGGGATGGGGAATGTAGTTAAATAGCTTTTGTATGGATACAAAACATACAAAGGTAATTGTACCATGCAGGCAGATCGGTGTCAAAATGAGGTATCCTTCCGAATCCTCTCAGAATGGGCTTGCCAGCAAAGAATGTCGGGCACGGTCGCTGAGCCTGCCGAAGCGCCCCTTCGACAAGCTCAGGGCGCGTGCGCTTGCCAGCAAAGAATGTCGGGCACGGTCGCTGAGCCTGCCGAAGCGCCCCTTCGACAAGCTCAGGGCGCGTGCGCTTGCCA
>CAZYHE010000511.1:0-1086 GCA_964647225.1 uncultured Anaerolineales bacterium | reverse complement strand
TCGCTGAGCCTGCCGAAGCGCCCCTTCGACAAGCTCAGGGCGCGTGCGCTTGCCAACAGTGTTCCGACTATACTCTAACCGAACTCTAATGTTGCGCGGTGTAAAATCTTGTTATAATATCATGTGGACTTTTTCAGACAGAAGCCGTGAGAGGTCATTGCATGATTGACACTGAAAACGTATCGAAATCGTATGGCCCGGTGCAGGCCCTGCGCGATGTCTCGGTGCACATCGCGCAAGGCGAGATCGTCGGGTTGCTCGGCCCGAACGGCGCGGGCAAGACCACCCTCATCAAGATCCTGACCGGCTATCTCCAGCCGGACAGCGGCCGGGCGATGGTGGATGGGCTGGATGTGCTGACACACACGCAGGAGGTGCAGAGTCGCATCGGCTATCTGGCCGAAAACGCGCCGCTCTATGCCGAGCTGTCGGTGCAGGCCTACCTTAAGATGATGGCCGACCTGCGCCGCGTGCCGCCGAACGACCAGCGGACGCGCATCTCCGAAGCGGTCTACGCGACCGGGCTGGCCGAGCACCTGACCCGACCCATCGGCCAGCTCAGCAAGGGGTTCCGCCAACGGGTGGGGCTGGCCCAGGCGATCTTGCACAAGCCCAAGCTGCTGATCCTGGACGAGCCGACCGTGGGCCTCGATCCGACGCAGATCGTCGAGGTGCGCGGGCTGATCCGCCGGCTGGCGCAGACGAGCACCGTACTCTTCTCGTCGCATATCCTCTCCGAGGTCGAGGCGTTGTGCCAGCGCGCGATCATCCTGATGAACGGCCAGGTGAAGGCCGACGCCCGGCTGGCCGATCTCGAAGTGACCGCGGATGCGATCCTGGTATTGGGGCGGGCCACCGACGGCGTCGAGCGCGCCCTGCGCACCCTCAGCGGTGTGCGTGGGATCGAGCACGGTCGCACCGCCGACGGCTACCCGCTCTACCGCGTCCTCGGCATGGGCGACGTGGACCTGTGCCCGACCATCTACGACCTGGCCCGCGGCCGCGATTGGCCCGTGCGCGAGCTGCGCCGCGACGTGCGGACACTGGAGACGGTGTTCAATCAGTTGGCGACGGCGGCGTGAATGC
>CAZYHE010000510.1:0-3944 GCA_964647225.1 uncultured Anaerolineales bacterium | reverse complement strand
AAACAAGGCCGTGACCGCCGCTTCCAGGCGATCTTGCCGTTGCGCGGCAAAATTCTGAACGTCGAGAAGGCCCGGCTTGACAAGTCGCTGGCGAACAAAGAGATCCAGGCGTTGGTGCAGGCGTTGGGCAGCGGGATCGGTGACTCGATAGAACTTGGTAATTTACGATATCATCGTATATTAATCATGACAGATGCCGATGTGGACGGAAGCCACATCCGCACCCTGCTGCTGACCATGTTCTTCCGCTACATGCCGACCCTGATCGAGAACGGCCATCTCTACATTGCGCAGCCGCCGTTGTATCTGGTCAAGAAGGGCAAGGAGGCGCGTTACGCCTATTCCGAGGAGGAGCGCGAGCGGGTGGTGCAGGAGATAGGCGGCATGGGTGGGGTCACGCTCCAACGTTACAAGGGGCTGGGTGAAATGAACCCGGAGCAGCTTTGGGAAACCACCATGAACCCGGAGCATCGCATCTTGCTCCAGGTTACCGTGGAAGACGCCGCGGCCGCCGACCGCACCTTCGATATGCTGATGGGTAACGAGGTGGCGCCGCGCAAGCGGTTCATCCAGAGCCACGCCAAAAAGGTGCGCAACCTGGACGTGTGAGAAAACGAAAGCCCGGCGCCTGATGGCGACCGGGCTTCTTGTTTGAGATGACCGAAATGTGACCGTCGGTGGTGTGTCCTACGCCAGGTAATCGCGCAGCTTGCGGCTGCGGCTGGGGTGGCGCAGCCGGCCCAGGGCTTGCGCCTCGATCTGCCGGATGCGTTCGCGCGTCACGCCAAACTTCTTGCCGACCTCTTCCAGGGTGTAGGAGTAGCCGTCCACCAGCCCGAAACGCAACTGGAGGATGCGCACCTCGCGCGGGGTGAGCGACTCGAAGATCTCGTCAATCACCTGGCGCAGCATCGTCTGCGACGCGGAATCGGTCGGGCTGTCCGCCTCGGCATCCTCGATGAAGTCCCCCAGGTAGCTGTCTTCTTCTTCCCCCACCGGCATCTCCAGGGAGAGCGGCCGTTGCGACACGCGGATGATCTGTTCGACCTTGCGCGGGGGCACCCCCAACCGCTCGGCGATCTCCTCCGTGGTCGGGTCGCGGCCCAACTCCTGGACGAGCTGGCGGCTAGTCCGGGTCAGGCGGTTGATCTGCTCGTACATATGCACCGGGACGCGGATCGTGCGGCCCTGGTCGGCGATGGCGCGCGTGACGGCCTGGCGGATCCACCAGGTCGCGTAGGTGCTGAATTTGTAGCCCCGACGATAATCGAACTTCTTGACCGCGCGGATCAGGCCGATGTTGCCTTCCTGGATCAGATCGAGGAAGGGGACGCCGCGGCCGACATACTTCTTGGCGACGCTGACCACCAGTCGGGAGTTGGCCTTGATCAGGTGTTCTTGGGCCGCCTGACCGTCCTTGACCGCGTTGAGCAGCCGCTCGCGCTCGATCGGATCATCCACGCCCTGGGTCAGTTTCTGGCGCGCATCCTTGCCGCGCTCCATGCGTTTGGCGAGCGAGACCTCTTCCTCCGCGGTCAGCAGGGGTACCCGGCCGATCTCTTTCAGGTAGAGGCTGATCGAGTCGTCAATGTCAATCAAGTCCAGGTCGAAGTCGAGCTGTTCGGCTTCGGGCCCTTCCTCTTCGGCGTGTTCTTCTGGCTCTTCTTCCTCTCGGAAGGGGCCGACTTCGATCCCTTGCTCGAAGAGGTTGGCGAAAATGTCGTCCAACTGCTCGATGTTGCTTTCTGCGTCGGGGAACGCGGTCAAGACATCATCGTAGGTCACGAAGCCCTGGTCGCGGCCCAATGTAAGTAGCTGCTCGGCGGCCTCTGCCGAGCGCGCAGCCATATCTTCGCTTGGTTCGATGGCGTTGCGGAATTCGAGGTCTTCGGGCTGTGCGCTCACGGGCGTTCTCCTTGGCTCTTATTGTAGCAAACTATTATAACGCTTCACATTACGAAACAACGTGATCTGCGTTACCGGTTCTGAGTTGTTCTGCCGAAAGCCCCTCGACCGGCGCCTTGAAGTCGAAGATGCCGTCATCAATGCGCCAGACCGCCCCACAGCCCGTGCAGTGCAGGGCCGCGGGATATTCTGCCAGCGGGGTGGTCGAGCAGCGTGGGCAGCGGAAAATGCTCCCCTGTGCTATGCCTCCCTGTCCCGATGTGTGTGCGCTGACAAAAACGCTCGGTGTCAGCTTCCACAACGCGCCCACACGTTGGAGCGTGCCGTCCAGCCTGGCGAGCGCTGCGTGTGGCACGAGCCGTTTGAAGAGCGGATGGCGGAAGTGTGAGACGGCCAACTCAGCGTCCAGGGCAAATCCGGCCGCCTCGAGTTGGCGGCGCATCCAGGTCGGGTGAAAGTCGAAGTTCAACGGCACGAATTCGTAAGGTTCGCTGGCGTAGGGCGACCACGTTTGCCGGCCGGCGAGATAGCGCAGCAGCGCCTTCAGATGGCGCTTGTTGGCGTACTCCAGCACATAGGCGCCGCCTTTGCGCAGCACGCCGGCGATCTGCCGGAGCGCCGCGGGGACATCCTCCAGGTGGTGCAGGACGCGCACGGTGACGACGCTATCGCAAATCTCCGGAGCGAGCGGTAGATGGTACAGATCGGCGGCAACATAGCGGAAGCGGCCGGATCGGCCCAGCCGCTCCTGCGCTTCGCGCAGGCCAGACTTGGCATAATCCAGGAGGATCACCTGGTCGTAGCCGTCGTACAGGCTGACCAGGCGGCCGAACCCGGCGCCTACCTCCAGTAGACGCCGCCCGTGCGGGGGCAATAGCCGGTGGAGGGCAATTCGTTCAGCAAGATCTTCATATGTGCGGCCCTGATCGGCCCAGAAACGGGCGCGATAGCTGGTGCCTTCGTAATCGCAAATGGCGTGATCGTTTTGTAAGACCTGCTCGGCCAACCAGGCTCCCTGTGTTTCACGTGAAACATTGTAGAAATAAGCGAATGGGCGGTGGCTACCCACCGCCCATTACGGCTTGCGTTTATGCGTACTTATTATAACACGCCTTGTCAAGAGTTTGGCGTGTTTTTATGGGGCGAAGATGACCAAGAAGTGCAGATTGTTTGGGCGCGCGCCTATTCGCCGCAACCTCACGTGGTCAACCATCCCGCGGACGGGCTTATGTAGGCCCGGTCGCGCTGCGATGGCGGTAAACGATACGGCCACGGGTCAGATCATAGGGCGACAACTCCACCCGAACGCGATCGCCGAGCAAAACCCGGATGTAGTACTTGCGCATCTTGCCGGAGAGATAGGCCAACACTTCAAAGCCGTTCTCCAGCTCCACACGAAAGGTCGTATTGGGCAGCGACTCTTTGATCTTGCCTTCGATGGTCAGTTTTTCTTCTTGCTTCGTCATACCTATCCCCTTCCAGAACTGGGGCGATCACATGACTCCGAGCAACTCCGCGCGACTGGAATTAGCGGATGCTCTCGCGGCTTTCACGCCGTCGTTGAGCCTGACGCGCCTTGCGGATTGCCTTCTGCTTCTTGAGCCGGCGCAATTCGCTGGGCGCCGTGAACCAGCGTTTCTTGCGCACAGTAGGCAGAATCCGTTCCTTCATTACCTCTTTGCGGAAACGCTTCAGCAGCGACTCCTGGGATTCCCCAGCTCGTAGAGCTACGGTAGCCATTCGTGTCACCTCCTTCCCCGCCAACAGTTAGTCCGATCACGCTCCAACTTAACAGCATGAAGCCTCACCGGTAGGTGAGGCCCCTCATCAACTCAGCGGTTCCGTTTGATCGGCCGGTTGGCAGCCAGTGACGGGAACCTCTTGTGCGTGCCTTGCAAACCAGACGCTCAAGAATTGCGATTCCTCCGTTCAGGCCATGTGCGTTCCGGCCGTGGATACGTGTACGGATCTAGGGCCAATTCAGAGTATAGCCGAAGCAGGGAGGCTTGTCAAAAACCGGGCTGACCCCGGTTGTGTTT
>CAZYHE010000509.1:0-3957 GCA_964647225.1 uncultured Anaerolineales bacterium | reverse complement strand
GTCGGCAATGAAGCCGCCGCGGGCCATGAGGTCGGTAGATTGCAGGTTGACGAACGAGGGCGTGCGCATGTGCAGCCGATAGGGATGAGCTGTGCCGTCGCTGACGATGTAGAAGCCCATCTCCCCGCGCGGGTTCTCGACCGCCTCGAAGATTTCGCCCTTCGGCGGGCTGAAACCCTCGGTGTTCAGCTTGAAGTGATGGATCACCGCCTCCATGCTGGTGTCGAGTTCCTGGCGGGGCGGCAGCGCCATCTTGCGGTCGGCCGTCCAGACCGGGCCATCGGGCAGGTTCTTGAGCGCCTGGTCAATGATGCGCAGGCTTTGCTTCATCTCCTCGATGCGGCACAGGTAGCGGGCGTAAAGATCGCCCTCGGTCGCGGTCGGGACGATGAAGTCGTAGTTTTCATAGCCGCTGTAGGGCCGCGCCTTGCGGTAGTCGAAGGCCAACCCCGTAGCCCGCAAGATCGCGCCGGTCGCGCACATCCCCAACGCCTGCGCCTGATTCAGCTTGCCGATGCCGACCGTGCGCGACTTCCACACCGGGTTGTCCGTGATCATCCGCTCGTAGTCTGCGATCCGTTTCGGGAAGGCGCGCAAGACATCTTGCACACGCTCGACGAAGCTCGGCGGCACGTCTTTCCAGATCCCGCCGGGGCGGATGTACGATGTGGTCAGGCGTGCGCCGCTGACCAACTCCAGGATGTCGAGGATCTGTTCGCGCTCGCGGAAGCAGTACATCAACAAGGCATGGCTGACACCTGCGGCATCCATCACGCTGGTGCCCAGCCAGAGCAGATGCGAGGCCAGACGCTGGAGCTCGGCCATAATGACGCGAATCACCTGCGCGCGGCGCGGGATTTCGACTCCCATCAGCTTTTCGACCGTCAACGCGTAACCCAGGTTCGTACACATGGACGAGACGTAGTCCGCGCGGTCGGTGTAGATGACGAAGTCTTTGTAGCGGACGCTCTCCGCCTGCTTCTCGAAGCCGGAATGCAGATAGCCGATGTCGGGATAGGCGGCCACGACCCGCTCGCCGTCCAGCTCGACGATGACGCGCAGGACGCCGTGGGTGGAGGGGTGCTGCGGCCCCAGGTTCAAGATCATGTGCTGGTTGGTGTCGGCCTGCTTGGGCGGCACGGTCTGCACCGCCTTCGGCTCGATAATCTGCGTGCCGAACGAGCGGAATTCCTCATCCTCCCAGATCATCGAGAACGGCACCGTCTCGCCCCCGCGCGGGATCTCCTTGCGCAGCGGATGGTTCGGCCAATCGAGCGGAAGCAGGATGCGCCGCAGGTCGGGATGCCCGTCGAACTTGACGCCCATCAGGTCATAGATCTCGCGCTCGGACCAATTGGCGCCGGGCCACAGGCCAGTGATGGTGGGCACGGCCGGGCTATCGCCCGCGACAAGCGCCTTCAGTCGGATGCGCTGGCCGCTGCTCGTGGAGATCAACTGATAGACGACCGCAAAACGCGGCGCGCCGTTCAGCCCCGGATAGCGACTGCGATCCACCGAGCTGACATCTTCCAGGTGATTGAAGTGCAGCTCAGGATCATCCCGCAGGAAGCCGGCGACCGGCGCGACATCCTTCGGCGCGACCGTGACCGTGGTTTCGCCGCGGAATTCATCCACCGCCTGGATCGCGGCGCCGAACTTCGCCCGTAGTTTTTCGATGACGAGAGTGGTTTGTGCCATGCTTGAATCCTGGAGCGGTATATCGGTAGATTGGTAGATTGGTAGATTGGTAGATCGGTAGATCGGTGGGTACTACCAACCTACCAACTTACCAACCTACCAACCTACCAACGTACCAATCTACCGTTCACCCTTTCGACCATACGCCCGATCCCTGAACTTCTCCCCCTGCACCTTCTTCTGCAACAGCGTGATCGCGTACAAGAGCGCCTCGGGGCGGGGCGGGCAGCCGGGCACGTAGACATCCACCGGGATGATCTTGTCCACGCCCTGGACGATGGCGTAGTTGTTGAACGGCCCGCCCGCGCTGGCGCAGATGCCCATCGCGATGACCCATTTGGGTTCGAGCATCTGATCGTAAAGCCGCTTGATCACCGGCGCCATCTTGTTGCTCACGCGGCCAGAGACGATCAACAGGTCAGCCTGGCGCGGAGAAGGGCGGAACACCTCGGAGCCGAAACGGCTGATGTCGAACCGGGCCACGCCGGAGCCGATCTGCTCGATCGCGCAACACGCCAGGCCAAAAGTCAGCGGGAAGAGCGAGTATTTGCGCCCCCAGTTAACCGCGAACTCGAGCGTTGTTGTTACAAAACCCTGATCGGGGAGACGTTCTTCGAGACCCATGCGAGACTCCGTTTACTGCCACTTGAACGCGTCGTTCTTCCAGGCGTAGATAAACCCCACCAGCAGAATCACGATGAAGATCGCCATCTCGATCAGACCAAAAAGGCCCAGCTTGCGCGCCGAAACCGCCCACGGGTACATCAGGATGACTTCGACATCGAAGAGGATGAACAGCACGGCGATGACGTAGAACTGGACCGGGAACCGGCGCCGGGCGTCACCAAAGGGCACGATGCCCGATTCGTAGGGCGCATCTTTGGCCGCATTGTGGCGCCTGGGCCCGAGCAAGGCCGAAGCCGTCAGCGCGATCGCCGCAAAACCTCCGGCGACAACGATCATGACCAGGATGGGCAGATAGCCTTCAGACATAACCAGACTCCGCCGACTTGAGGTTAGGAATGTGAAGCCGACACCGAGGCAGAACGCCAGACACACGTGGCCTGATCGCCTGCGGGTTAGGCAATCGGTTCTGAACGCCATGCGGAAGGTTAGAATAATTCACGGGCTGGCAGACGCCCCTCCTTGACCACAGGCTTGCAAAGTCTATCACGAACCGCCGCGCTTTGTCAAACCGACCGCGCAATGTGGCGCAAAAGTCACGTAAGGGACGCATGCGCCACATTGCGCGGCTTGCGCGGGAACGCATCGCGTCAGGGGGACAGCGGCCGACCGGCCGGCCAGTGAACACGCCACCGCCCATCCGCCGCAGCCGCCATCTCCACCGGCACGCCGGTCGCCACCACCAGCGGGTCATCCATGTGACCGAACGGCAGCCGGCAGATGGTGGGCACGCCGAGTCGCGCCGCCCAATCGGCCAGGATTTCATCCACGGTCGGGCCGCCGTAATCGGCCGCGACTTGATGATGGAACGAGCCGGCAAGCAGCCCGACCACCCCTTCGAGCTTGCCCGCCAGATACATCTGGTTCAATGCGAAGTCAATGGCGTAGGGCCGCTCGTCTACGTCTTCGATCGCCAGGATATGGCCGCGCAGGTCGGGGAAGGCTGCGGTGCCACACAGGTTCGCCAGCACCACCAGGCAGGCCGCGAAGAGCGGCGCGGCCGCCGTCCCAGGCCGCAGCACGCGCGCGGCCGGCTCAGTCTCCGCGGAGCATACATAGCCTTGCCCCTTCAGGGCGGCCAGCAGGCTCTCGGCTTGCCGCGAATCGCTCGTCGCCTCGCTCAATGTACCGTACAGGGTCGGCCCCCAGCCACGCACCCGCCAGCCGGCATGTAACACAGTGATGTCACTGTAGCCGATCAGCAGCGGCTGACCGGCCGCCGGGGCCGTCAACAGTGTGGGAACCAGATGCACCGCCGCGTAGCCCCCGCGAAACGCCCAGACGATCTCGTGTTGCAGGGCGCGCGTCAGATCCTCGGCGCGTGCCGCGACCGGCAGCCAGACGCCCGACTGATGATAACGGCTCAACAAGGGTGACGGCACGACCTCCCAGCCCAACGCATCGGCCCAGGTCTGCGCGGTTTTCAACGTCTTCGCCTTCTCGGCTGGATTCTTCATAGCATAGGACGGAGCTGTGATATACATGCGAGGTTTCACGGCAACACCTTTTACAGCGATAATGGGACAGCGAGATGATCGGTTGGATTATACTCGCGTGCTTTTTTGTCTGCAAACT
>CAZYHE010000508.1:0-3961 GCA_964647225.1 uncultured Anaerolineales bacterium | reverse complement strand
TGCTCCGGTCGGCTGCGACGGATGTGTACGAAGCTCGACAGCGTGTCGAGCGATGTACGATGTACGATGTAGGATGTGCGATCTGCGGGCGCAGCGCCCTGCCAGTAGAGATCCACGCGCACCTCGGCGTCGCGGCGCACCTCCGACGATGACACTGTGTAGCCGCGCAAGCCCGGCGCACCGGCGAAGGCGACGTCCACCGTGGCTTGCGCGCCGCACACCCGCTCCGCGGTTGAGACGCAGCGCAGCCAGGTCGTGTGCCTATCCACGTAAGCGAACTTGAAGATCAGGAGTGCGGTCAGCGCGATCAGGAGCCAGAGCGGCGGGGCCGGTTCGTCAGCGGCCGGCGCTTCCGGTCTGGCCGCGGCCGGTGCAGCCGATTTGCGCCGCCAGATCGCGCGCCCGGCGACCACCAGCAGGCTCAGCGCAGTCGCGGCGCTCACCGCCAGGCCGGCCAGTTCGACAGATGTGCGGCCATAGCGCAACGCCACGTGATGCGTCCCGGCCGGCACGGCCAACTGGACATAGCCGGTCGCCGTCTGGGCCGTCAATGAGACGGGCTGGCCGTCCACGGTCGCCTGCCAACGCGGGTAGTAGAGCAGGTAGAGGGTCAGCGTGGACGGTTCTGCGGCAGCAATCTGGAGATCCCACGCTTCGTTGCGAACCGAACCGCTTAACAACTTGACTGCGTCTGGCGGATTGACCAGCGGGCGCGCCTGGGGATCGAAATCCGGGCCAAGCTCGGCAAGGAGCGCCGCGTCGAACGGCGCGGTGCGCCCGCGCGGGGTGAATTCGCCGAAAAGCGTGAACGCGGAGCCGCCCGAACGGATTTCGGCGGCGCGCACCTGCGCCAGGCTGAGCGTCGCATCGAAGTCGCCATACCGGTGCTGCAACTCGACATAGAGCGATGGCAACGCGCTGAGCAGCAAGGCGCCCGCCAATGCCCCCGCGATCTGCTGCTGCCGGCGCCCGACCCACAGCGCAAGCGCCAGCCCGCCAACCAACGCGGCAAACAGCGCCTGCAGCCCCATCAGCCGCGACCGGTATTGTAACCGCGCCAGGATCTCACCGAACAGTCCCCATAACGGATCGGCCGCGGCAGTGAGCATGACAAAAAATGCGATCCCGGCGATGCCTGCGACCAGCAGGGCGGCCGCCAGCCCCCGTCGCCTGCGCCGCCAGGCCCAGCCCGCGACCGTCAGGCCGCCGAGCGGCAGCGCCACTTGCGCCAGCCCGATGCGCTCGCCGATAGCGTTGTTGTCGCGCTGCACATCATGCACCACGGGGAGCGCCAGCAGGCGATCCAGCGGGAGCGGCATGTTGACCGGGTCGGCGCGGCCGTAGCCGTAGTCGCGTTCGACATGGACATAGGATTGTTCGGCGAACGCGGGCGCCCAGATCGGCGCGGTCAACAGCACCCCGACGACCAAGGCCAGGAGGGGCGTCGCCGTGCGGTGACGCCAGGCTGACAGCAAGGCACACAAGCCAGCAACCGGCGCCAACATCAACGGGCCGAGGACGTGAAAAGCGATGCAAGCCGTCCAAAGCAAAGTTGCAACGGCGAAGCGGCCGATCCCCGGCCGGCGCGCCAACCAGAGCAGCGACCACAGCACCGCGGGATAGAGGAACATGCTGAACGTCTCGGCGCTGCCGCGTTCCAAAGCGTTGCGGAGCACATACGGCGCGTAGAGAAATGCCGTCGCGGCGAAGATGGCCGGCCAACGCTGTCCCGTCAACTGGCGCACCAGGCCATACATCCCACCGAAGGCGATCAGAAAGCCGCCCGCGATCAGCAGCCGCCAGCCGATCGGCTGCGGGATCCCGAGGCGCGCCAATAAATCCAGCAGCGCATAAGCCAGGGGCGCGTGGAAAGTAAACAGCGGGCTGCCCAGTCCCCAATGCAATTCTTGCGTCCAGCGCGGCAGGAGCGTCCCATCACGCACAGCCAGCGCGTACACAATGCTGCGATACAGGTGCGCCGTGCCCGCATCATAGGCCAGCGCCGCGATCGGCCGTGTCACCGCGGGCCAGACGGCGGCCGCCGGCAACAGGAGCAAGAGCCAAAGCCAACGGTGTCGAGACGGGAGTTTCACAGATTGGTCGCCAAATTCACGGTGAGAAATCGGTTACAGACGCAACGAAGATACCATCAATCCGCCGAAGGGTCAAGAATCGGCGCAACTTCCAGCCGGGTCACACCCACCGATAGCCAACGAGTGTCGCTGTTTTTGCCATCTGTGAGATCTACCGGCCGCGCGCCGTAGGCGGAGCGGAGCGTCAGCTCGTTCCAGCCGACGGTGATCTGCGATGCGGGCAGGGCGATCTCCGCCGACCATGACTCACAGCCCGCCCATGTGTGCGTTGCGACCGTCGCCCCGTTGACCTCAATCAGGACGTCCTGGGGGCGGCTCACATCGCAAACCGGGAAGGCCTCGATGTTGAGACGGTAGGCCGCGCGCTGCGGCGCCATCCAGATGCCCTGGCCGACCGTTCCTTCGATCCAGCGGCCCCACCCCTCCGCGCCTGACCAGCCCTCTCGCGGCAGGATGTTGAAGCTGGGAGCCGGCCAGGGTGTCACCTCCAGGATGCAGATCGGGTAGGCCCACGGGCTGCGTCCCGGCGGCGGATCAAAGCAGCCGCGCGCCTGCAAATCGGGTTGCTGCGCGGCCTCACGCAGCAGGGCCTGCGCATATCCGCCCGAAACATGGAACACGATGTAGCGCACGCCGGTATAGCGCCACAACGGCGCAAACGCCGAATCGGCGAAGGGATGCGGATGCGCGGCCAGCCATTGATCCAGGAACGCCACGTGCGCGGGCAGGATGCTGCTGGCCCCGGTCACGGTTGGCCGCTGATGATACTGCGTCGCCAAGAGCGTCTGCCCGCGGTTGGGCAAGTACAGCCGATCCGGCTGCCACGCGTCCAGATCCACGATGCCCTGCCCCGGCGCGACGTGTTGGCGCAGCCAGGCAAAGGCCGGATGCTCGGCGGGCGGAAACGGTACGCGATCCGAAGGTGGCGGCAGAACTTCGATGACCAACAACACGGCCAGCAGTCCCTGCGCCCAGCCGCGGCGCACCCGCGCCAGGCTCAAGGCGGTCAGCAGATACAGCCCCACGCTCGCCAACAACGCATAGCGCGAAAAGACGCGCGCGCGCTCCCAGAATGGCACGAGGCTGCTTAGCAGCCACCCCGGCAGCGGAACCGCGGCATCGAAGGGCGGTGGTGGATGTGGCGTCGTGAAAAAGGCAGGTTTGAGCAGATGCCCAAGTTGCCAAAGCACGGCGTCCAGGCCGCGCAACGCTTCCCACTGCACCGCCTGACCGTTCCACTTCAAGGTCAGCCCCAGGCTGAGCACCAACCCGCTGCCGGCGAGCAGCAACGCCGGCCACCAACGCCGATCACGCAACGCCGGCCAGACCGCCAACGCGGCCAGCAGGGATGCCAACGCCCCGAAGTTGGCCTGGCCCGGCTCGTTTGTCGGCCCCCAGTAGAAGGTGCGCGCCAGATCGCCGAACCACGGATGGGCGATGTTGGGTATCGGAAAGCTGTTCAGGCTGGCATCCCATGTTGCGACGTGTGCGATGTCGTAGTATGCCGCCCCCGCCGCGTTACTCCCAAGCACAAACCAGATGAGAAATGGGGCACAGAGCAGCACGGCGACCACAGTCGGGATCAGCAGCTCACGAATGGGTGCGGAGGACAAGATGCGGAAAATCGCCCCAAACGTGCCGGGCGCTTGCGAAGCGTCTGGCGCGTGGCGGCGTTCTGTCCTGAAAATGGTCGCCCGCCGCGCCAGCCACCACCCGCCCAACAACGCCGCGCCCATCCACAGGAAATACCACGAGCCGAGGATCATCAGCGCCCACACCAGGCCGGCCAGCACGAGCCAGGCCACGGGACGCCGCGTCGGCGCGGCCGACCGTTCCAGGCTCCACAGCAGCCACGGCAACAGGCTGGT
>CAZYHE010000507.1:0-3973 GCA_964647225.1 uncultured Anaerolineales bacterium | reverse complement strand
GAATTCTATGCGAATACTAGTCACCGGCGGCGCCGGATTCATCGGCTCGCATCTCTGCGACCGGCTGTTGGCAGACGGCCACGATGTCGTGGCGATGGACAACCTGATCACCGGTTCGTCCGATAACATCGCGCACCTGGCGGGCAATCGGCGCTTCAAATTCATCTTCCACGATGTGACCGATTACATCTACGTGCCCGGCTCGTTGGATGCGGTGATGCACCTGGCGTCGCCGGCCAGCCCGGTGGATTTTGCCCGCATCCCCATCCAGATTCTCAAGGTCGGCTCGCTCGGCACGCACAACACCCTCGGCCTGGCTCTGGCGAAGGGTGCCCGCTATCTGATCGCGTCCACTTCTGAGGTGTACGGCGACCCGCTCATCCATCCCCAGCCGGAAAGCTATTGGGGCAACGTCAACCCCATCGGCATCCGCGGGGTGTATGACGAGGCGAAGCGGTTCGCCGAGGCGATCACGATGGCGTACCACCGCATCCACGGCGTGGACACGCGCATCATCCGTATCTTCAACACCTACGGGCCGCGGATGCGCCTGAGCGACGGCCGGGTGGTGCCCAACTTCATCGGCCAGGCGTTGCGCGGCGAGCCGCTGACCGTCTATGGCGACGGCAGCCAGACGCGCTCCTTCTGTTTTGTCACCGACCTGGTCGAAGGAATGGTCCGGCTGCTGCTCTCCAGCGAGACGGACCCGGTGAACGTCGGCAATCCCACCGAGCTGACGATCCTGGCATTTGCCGAAGCGATCAACGCGCTGACGGGCAATCGGGCCGGGATCGCCTTCAAGCCATTGCCCCAAGATGATCCGCGCCTGCGCCGCCCCGACATCACCCGTGCCCAGACGAT
This sequence comes from uncultured Anaerolineales bacterium, assembly GCA_964647225.1. Classification (GTDB taxonomy): domain Bacteria; phylum Chloroflexota; class Anaerolineae; order CG2-30-64-16; family CG2-30-64-16; genus CAZYHE01. The sequence continues at coordinate 3,112 of CAZYHE010000507.1, read as the reverse complement.
CCTGGGCTGGGCGCCGCAAGTGCCGGTCGAGGTCGGATTGGCGCGCACGATCGAGTACTTCCGCAGCAGAGTGTAACTTCTTGCACTTAACTTTTGACGTCTATAATGTTTTGTGCTATGCTTCACGTGGAATACGGTCTTTTGTGCGCGAGGAGGAAGCATGGAATCGCAGGAGATTCTGGCGTTGACCGAGGTGGCGAACGCTGTTCTGGCAACTTGTTCTGAGGCGAGCCGGCGGGAGTTGTTCGCAATGGGTACGATCAGGCACGCCGAGACCAACGAGGTGTTGTTCGAAGAGCGTGCTCCGGCGGGCGTGGTGCTCTTTCCGCTATCCGGGAACTTCCAGTTCAGCAAGACAGCCGAGCGTGGCCGGCGCCAGGTGTTGTGCAACTTGACCTGCAATGGCTGCCGAGGTATCTGTCTGCTCACCATGGCCGAACGCAGCCTGGCGGACATCGTGGCGTTGGCGCCCGGTGATCTCCTGATGGTCGAGCGACGGGATTTTCAGCGGCTCGCACGCACCGATCCGGTCTTGTGCCAGGCGGGGTGGCAGGCCGCGGTAGAGTGCATGTCGCATTTGAGCAATCTGGTTGAGCATCTTTCATTCCGCAAGGTGGCCGAGCGGGTTGCATTGACTTTGCTGGAAAACTCAGCCCAGGATGGCGATATTGTGCGTCTCACCCAGTCAGATTTGGCGGCTGAGGTGGGGACGACGCGTGAAGTTGTCGCGCGCTGTCTCGCCGGCCTGCAATCAGTCGGGGCGGTGCGCCTGGGGCGGGCCAGGATTACCGTGATCAGCCGTGAGAAGTTGGCGCGGGAGACGGGCTGATCGGCCGCACGATCTGGGGCGTTCTCTCTACAAGGCGGTGTCATGCCGGTCGCCGGCGGGCGCCGCCTTGTGCTTTCCTGTTTCCGTGTTCTGCGGAGCTTGAGGTATAATCAGGTTGTATGTAACGAGAGCGAGGGCATAACCTAAACGATGGATCAACAAAAGATACGTAATTTCTGCATCATTGCGCACATTGACCACGGCAAATCTACGCTGGCCGATCGTCTGCTGCAGCTTACCAACACGATCGCCGACCGCGACATGATGGCCCAGGTGCTCGACAGCATGGATCTGGAGCGGGAGAAGGGCGTCACCATCAAGGCGTCAGCCGTGCGCATGAGCTATACGGCGGCGGATGGCGAGATCTACGAGCTGAACCTGATTGACACGCCGGGCCACGTGGATTTCGCTTACGAGGTCAGCCGGGCGCTCCAGGCTTGCGAGGGCGCGATCCTGGTCGTGGATGCGTCGCAGGGGGTCGAGGCGCAGACGTTGGCGAACCTCTACCTGGCGATGGGTAATGACCTGGAGGTCATCCCGGTTATCAACAAAGTGGACCTGGTCTCGGCGCAGCCTGACGCGGTCGCCGGCGAGATCGAGGAAATCCTGGGCACACCGGCCGAAGACGTGCTGCGCATCTCGGCCAAGTCGGGCCTCAACGTGCCTGCGGTGCTCGAGGCCGTGGTTCGCCTGGTGCCGCCGCCCCACGGCCAACGGCACCTGCCGCTGCGCGCGCTGATTTTCGACAGCCACTATGACGCGTTCAAGGGCGTGATCGCCTACGTGCGCCTGGTGGATGGCAGCATCGAGACGGGGCAGGTCCTGCGCCTCATGTCCACCGAGCAGGCGGTCGAGCCGATCGAAATCGGCGTGTTTGGCCCGGTCATGCGGCCGACCGGGCGGCTGGAAGCCGGCGAAGTGGGCTATGTGGCGACGGGCTTGAAGAATGTGGGCGATTGCCGGGTCGGTGACACCTTCACCCTGAACGCCAACCCCGCGGAGATGCCGCTTCCCGGCTACAAACCGATGAAGCCGATGGTGTTCGCCAGCGCCTACCCCAGCGAGGCGGCCGACTACCTGGCGTTGCGCGAGGCGCTCGGCAAGCTCCAGCTCAACGACGCCGCGCTCACCTTTCAGCCGGAGAGCAGCCAGGCGCTCGGCTATGGGTTCCGCTGCGGCTTCCTGGGGCTGTTCCACATGGAGATCATCCAGGAGCGGCTGGAACGCGAGTACGATCTCGACTTGGTGTTCACCGCGCCGAGCGTCGAGTACGAGGTGACCCAGACCGACGGCAGCGAGATCGTCATTGACAGCCCGGTCGAGTTGCCGGAACCGACCGCCATCACCGAAATCCGCGAGCCGTGGGTGCAGATTGACGTGTACACGCCGACCGACTATATCGGCCAGGTGATGGATCTGGTGACGAATCGCCGCGGCGAGTTCAAGGCGCAGGAATACCTGGATTCGCGGCGCGTGCTGCTCAGCTACCACATCCCGTTGATCGAAATCCTGACGGAATTCTACAACGACCTCAAGGCGCGCTCGCGGGGCTATGCCAGCCTGGACTACCACTTCGAGGGCTATCGCCCCGCCGACATGGTGCGGCTGGATGTGCTGGTGAACCATGACCCGGTGGATGCGCTGAGCATGATCGTACATCGTGACCAGATGTACAATAAAGGGATGCGCCTGGTGAGCAAGCTCAAGGACGTGATCCCCCGCCAGCAGTTCGACGTGCCGATCCAGGCCGCGGTGGGGGGGAAGATCGTCAGCCGGGCGAATGTCAAGGCGACGCGCAAGGATGTGCTGGCGAAGTGCTACGGAGGCGACATAACGAGGAAGCGGAAGTTGCTGGAGAAACAGAAGGAAGGCAAGAAGCGGATGAAGATGATCGGGTCGGTGGAGATTCCGCAGGAAGCGTTTATGACGATATTGAAGTTGGGTGAAGATTGAGATGAGCGACCGGTCTCGCCGTGGAGGTAAACCGCAATGATGATCACTCGAGTTGCTATCAAAAACCTCAAGCAGTTTCAAGAGCAATCCTTTGTTGATCTGGGACGGCTGCATCTGCTGGTCGGCCAGAACAATTCGGGCAAGAGTACGCTTTTACACGCGTTGGCTCTTTGGCAGTTTTGCATTGAGGAATTCCGGGCATCGAAGCGCAAAGGTGATCGCGGTATTGAGATTATTTTGCCAAACTTTACTTCCCTCCCTCTGCCGGACTTTCGGTTGCTTTGGTATAACAAAGTCGAGCGACGTTATCCCGAAACCGATGAAGTAGAT
>CAZYHE010000506.1:0-3984 GCA_964647225.1 uncultured Anaerolineales bacterium | reverse complement strand
AGTAGGGATAATCCCAGTTCACCGCAGTGGCGTAGGCGAAGCCGGAGAGCTTGAGGTAGATGTTGGGCAGCCGGGCCGAGGCCAAAATCTGCTTCAGTCCCTCGTGCGGAGGCGGCTCGCTCGCTTTCGGGTGGCCCAGGTGGTGGATCAGGATCGGCACGGACGGGAAGCGTTCGGCCACGCGGCGGATCGCGGGCTGATGGTAGGTCTGGCAGTGGATGCTGGCGAGCAGCCCGCGCGTCTCGGCCACGCGGAAGAACGCTAGCCCATCTTCCGAGTAGAGCCACGCGCCGTCATCCGCGTTCGCGACGTAGTGGGTGAACCCGGCGATGGGCCAGCGATCGGCCGCGGCTGCCAGCCGATCGGCCGCGCCGGGTTGGTGATAGGTCGGCTTCCACATGCTGTCCACATCGGCGATCTGCACCAGCCGATCTGGATAGCGCGCAACCTGCTCGGCGATGTAGGCGTTGTTGTCGGGGTTGCGCTCGATCTCCGCGCAGACGACCGCGGCGCGATCTACGCCGTTCAAGTCCATCTCGTGGAGCAACTGCTCGACGGCCCCGCGCGACGTTTCATCGGGGACAGCCGGCTTGTACGGCCACAGGGGCCAGGCGTGACAGTGAGAATCCAAGATCATGGCGCGCTCCAGGGATCAGGAGTCAGGAGTCAGGAGACTTCCGCTGTGGCCGGTCTCCGACCGAGCCACCACCCTCCCATTCCTCCGCTGTGGCCGGTCTCTGACCGAGCCACCACATTCTTACCCGAAAAATGGTGTCAGCCACGCCTCCGGGATTTCCATCCCGAAGCCGGGCGCGTCGCTGGGCGTGAGATAGCCATCCTGCGCCACCGGGACGCCGGGGAGCGTGCGCGCCGCCGCCAGCGGCACGCCGGGCGGCGAGCCGACGAAATACTCGCACCACGGCGATGCTGGCGTCGCAAAGGTGAAGTGCTGGCCGTAGGCGGTCAAGCCGCCCGCGTGCGGGATCACGCTGATCCCCGCGCCGTCGGCTGCGGCCGCGATCTTGCGGCAGGTGCTCAGCCCGCCGCACCAGTTGATGTCCGGCTGGAGGATATCGGCCGCATGGTGGCTGGCCGCCCACTGGAACGGGACGTGCGTGTACCAATGCTCACCGGTCGCCAATGTCTGCCAGGGGAGACGTTCGCGCAGCGCCAGGTGCGCGTCGAAATCCTCCGGGATCAGGCATTCCTCCAGCCACTTGAGCCGATAGGGGCGCAGCGTCTCGGCCAGGCGCACGGTGTATTCCACATCGAAGGCCATCCAGCAGTCGAGCATCAGCTCGCATTCGTCGCCGATCTGCTCCCGCGCGGCGGCGACGAACGCCTCGTTTTTGCGCAGACCGTCCAGCCCATCGGCCGGGCCGTAGGGGCAGGCCAGCTTGAACGCTCGGAAGCCAAGCTCCTGATACCAATCAATGTCGTTGCCGGTGCAGTAGCAAAAGATGCGGTCCTTTTGCGGCCCGCCGAGCAGCTCGTAGACCGGCTTGCCGAGCAGCTTGCCGCGCAAATCCCACAGCGCCAGATCCACCGCGCTGATCGCGTAGGACGCGAGGCCGGTCGAGCCGGAGGGCTTGGTCAGGCGGAACATCATGTCGGCCAGCTTCTCGCCGGCCAAGACCTCTTCGCCGACCAACTGCGGGGCCAGGTGATCCTCGATCACCGCGGCCACCGGCCGGCCGTGGGCAGTGTTGCCGATGCCCCACGTCCCATCCTCCGCGGTCACCTTGCACCAGACCGCTTCCCAGCGGGGGGTCCACAGGTTGCGGTGACGCTTGACTTTGGGGTAGCGCGACATCGGGTTGGCGACTTCGGCATCGGCCCACCAGCCCGACCGGCGGGAGGCGGCGCGGGCCGCCTCGGCGCCGGAATTCAGCACGTCGGGTGGGATGGTCAGACGCATGGCTTCGATTTTGGCGATCTTCATGGGTTCACACCTCCGTGGTCTTGTGGCGTGAGAGCGTTTGTGGCAGACGCATTGTAGCGCATAAAGGGCATGTCGCGGAAATCGGCGGGGGGGGGACTTGGCGTGATCTCCGCCGCGTTGCGCGCCAGCCGCTTTCCGTGGTACAATCGGGCGGAGCGTGAGGTGTTTGACCTGTAATCTCCTGGGGTGAAGGATGGAAGGTATGCAAAATGCACTTGAAATCTGGCAGAAGCCGGCCGCTGAGATCGTCTACATGTTGGCTGGCTGGAATCAGTGGGCCGACGCCGGCTCCATCTCCTCGGAGCTGCCGGATTATGTGATCCAGAAGACCAGCGCGGTCAAGATCGCCCAAATCCGGCCCGATGGGTTTTATCTCTTCCAGGCGCCCGGCACGCACCACTATCTGCGCCCGGTGATCAAGCTGGAGGGCGGCTATCGGCAAGCGATCGAGAAGAAGAAGAACGAGTTCTATTACGCGGAGACCGGCGGCAAGGGGTTGGTAATCTTCAAGGGAGATGAGCCGCACCTGGACGCGGAGCGGTACGCCGATACCTTCGCCGACGCCATCCAGGCGCTCGGCGTCCGGCGGGTCATCATGGTGGGCGGCGTGTTCGGCGCAACCCCATATGACCAGGACCGCCAGGTGTCATGCGTCTACAGCCTGCCGCGCCTGAAGGCCGAGCTTGAGAAGTACGCGGTCAGTTTCTCCGATTACGAAGGGGGCGTCACGATCTGCACCTATCTGGCGCAAGCCGTCGAGAGCCGCGGGATCGAGGCCGCCGTCTTCTATTCGTTCGTCCCCGCGTATGAGTTCTCGGAATCGTCTCCCAACAGCCAGAGCCTCCGGCTGGACACCGACCACCGCGCCTGGTGGGAGTTGATGCGCCGGGTCAACCACATGTTCGACCTGGGGCTGAGCCTGTCGGATCTGCGCAACCGCAGCGACGAGCTGACCGCGCAGGTGAAGACCAAGCTCGACAACCTGGCCCGCTCCGCGCCGAACCTGCGGGTGCGCGACTACATGGCGAAAGTCACCGCCCAGTTCACCGAGAACTCATTCATGCCGCTGGATGACGTTTGGGTGCGTGAATTGGGGGATCTGTTCAGCGAGAGTCGCGAATCGTGACGCGTCCGATCCTCGTCATGCCGATGCATGATCCCGCGGGCGCGCTGTTTCCCCACCTGCAGCAGATCCTCCCGCAGGTGCGGGAGTTGTGCGCGGGCGCGTTCATCGGCGTCACCGCGGCCACGGCCGCCGCCCAGCCCGGATGGGCCGCCTGGCTGGCCGCCGATGACTTTTTTCGCAACCATTTTCACGCGCCCGGTCTGCCCGTCGGCGACCAATTTCGCGAGCTGTACGCGGCTGCCGCGGCCGCCTATCCCCCCGACACCGTCCTGCACCTCTGCTTCGTGGATCGCCTGGCCTTTGCCCTGCAAACCGAACACCGCCGGGCATTCGCCAGCGACCTGGCGGCGACCACGGCGGAACGGACGCCGCGGCTCTTCCAACGCTCCGCGCAAGCCTGGGCCACCCATCCGACCAACTACCGCGAGCTGGAGGGGCTGCTGACGACCGCGGGCCGGCTGCTCTTCGGTGAGTCGCTGGACTTCGCCTGGTGTCACCTCGCCGTGGGGGCCGGGCAATTGCGCGAGATCATGCCGCGCGTGCGGAATCCCGATCTGAGCATGTTGGCCGAGATGGTGCTCCTCCTGCGCGGGACGCTCCGCACGCAGGAGGTGGATTGGCTGGCGTGGGAAGACCCGTTCATCGAGGCGCGGCCGGCCGATGCGCTGAAACGTGAACGCGAGGCGAGCCGCGCCGAGCTGCACAAGCGGCTGGGGTATGTGGTTCCCTCGTTGCAGTTGTTGTGGGCTGCGGAGATCAATTTACAGTAGACAGGATTCACAGGATGAACAGGATGATCTTATCGCGGCTATCCTGTTGATCCCGTCTGGTTTGGTTCATCTCGGTTAGGAGCTTATGGAGGCGTATCTATGCGACCGCTCAGCAAAATCGCACCGGAGTGGTGGGACTACACCAC
>CAZYHE010000505.1:0-3991 GCA_964647225.1 uncultured Anaerolineales bacterium | reverse complement strand
GCCCGTTCGCCCAGGCCCCAAGTTCACAGATTGACGCGATTGGCGTATAATATCCAGGTATCATGCGCGCTTGTATGAGTTTGTTCGATTACCAGGAACCAACCATGTCCATTGACCCAGAAACCGCTTTCATTTCATTTCTAACGAGATACCAAGGGTAAGTACAGGTAGTTTAGTCTAGTTTGCCAGTCGCGAGATACCCAGGGTAAGTACAGGTAGTTCAGTTCAGCTCGCCAGTCACCAAAATTCTCGGACAAGGCGGTGCCAACTGCCGACAGCGGGATGTTGATCACGATCACATTGGGAGTTATCGAGTTGTAACCAGGCAAATCGTATTGGACTACGGCATAATCGAAGCCAACAGGTAAACCACTCACTCTGAAGACACCGGCTGAATTAGTAACGGTGGCCCACGACTGTAAGGCGTCAATCATGTCGAGGTCAAAGGGCATAACAGCCTCTCCCCGCTCGGCGAAGGAAACCGTCTGGACGAGCTGATAGACCACGATCAGCACACCCGGTAGTCCCGGCTCGTTCAACCCTTTTGCCCCATCTCGATTGCGGTCAAAGAAGACTGACCCGGCAAGCGCTGCCGTGGCTGGCGTCGCTGTGGGTGTCAACGTCGGCGTTGGGCTACTGATAGATGTTGGCGTCGCCGTCGCTGTCTCGGTGGCTGTGGCGGTCGGCGTATTCGTCGGCGTATCGGTGACGGTCGCCGTAGGTGTCGACGTCGGCGTTGGGCCGCTGGTTGATGTCGGCGTCACCGTCGCAGTCTCGGTGGGTGTGGCAGTCGGCGTGTTCGTCGGCGTGTCGGTGACAGTAGCCGTGGGTGTTGCAGAGCCAGGGGGCGTGAAGCTGATGGTACAATCTTGCGTTACGGCCAAGATTTGGCTACCGTCGCGCTTGGCGAGCTTCTGATACGTAAACGGCATGGTGAATGTGCCCGGCTTTAAAGCCCGAAACGAAATACGGGCGAGCGAGCCTGAACCACTAACCGATTCATTGGGGTTAAGCTGGGTGACCGCGTACCATAGCGTGCCAGCAGTGTTATCGGCCGTCTTGCGGATGACGAAGTCGGGGGCCAGGAACCCGTTTAAGGGTTGGATTTGTACCCCGCTCGTTCCAGCATCCGCATCAACCACCTGCGCGACAGAGACATCGAAGCTCAACCGCACATCCATACCGTAGAGTTCCGCAACGTTTTCGACGTAAATGTCCACGTCCAGAGTGGTATCAGCCGGACCACTCGCGTTAACTGGTTGGCAACGTATGATCGTGTCTGCGTTGGGACGTGACCCCTCCTGGGGTGAAAGAACGCCGGCGACAACCACCGCTGCCAGGTACACACTAATCCCGACTAGCAGACAGGCACACAAGGCTACAGCCCGCAATGGCCTAAAGCTCCAACCGTGCCGCAAGCGATCTTTGACGTGAATTTCTGTGTTTGGCATATATTCTCCAGGCATTCCTGCCCGTGTGTGGTTCGGTAGCGCGGGTCAGCGCCCGGCATACAGGTGCGGAACGAACAATATCCACGGCGCCCCGCCGTCAATGGATGCCCAGTAGCGCGCATCTTGTGTGTTCACGGGGATCAACTCACCATCACGGGTGCTGAGTTGCTGATGCTGGATACGCACCGAATGCAACCCAGGGCTCAAGGCGCGCAGGGAGAATGCGAATAGCGCGCCCGATCCACTCGCCGGCTCGCGAGGATTGATCTGCGTTGCGGCATACCAGATGGTGCCGGCCTGGTTATCAGCTTCGCGCCGCACGACGAAGTCGGGCGACAGCAGATCAGCACGCGGCGTGACCTGGACACCGGGTCGCGCAGGGTCGGCGTCAACGACCGTCAGCTTGGCGGGGTCAAAGGTCAGCCGCACATCAGCACCGTACAGGTTCGTGATGTTTTCTACCCATACTTCGACCATGATCAGCTCGCCCACCCGATAGTTTCCCCGCATGGGTCTCACACTCACCACCACCGGACTGTCGGCATCCGCCACGGAACACGGTAGCATCATAGCCAAAAGCACGAATAGGAGACGCCATCCACAACAGATCAGTCGCTTCATTCTTGTAAGCCTACTCACCCTTTGTTTGCGGCAGGTGCCTGCGCCGGCGCGCAACGAACACCCCCGCACCGATCACAATCAGTAGCGCTGCCAGGCCCAACAAGCTGAGTCCCACAACCAGGAATAGACGTGCCGAGCTGTCCGGCGCCCCACTAGACGCAGCAGCGGCGGGAGTCACGGCACTGCCGGGCAGTAGTTTAGCGACAGTCGTGCCTGCTGAGCGCGTCGGCGCCAAAGGCGAAGCTACCAGCGCCGTGGATCGGCTGACCACCGTTGTGACTGTCGCTGTAGGTCGAACCTGCCCAGCCGTTGCGCCCCCGGGCGTATTGCTCGGCGCCGGCGCAGCCACTGCTGGCGGCGCACTCGTCTGCGAGCTACGCGTGGCTGCCGGCGGCTCGGCCGGCGGCGCCTGCGCAGTGGGCGTTCTGACTGCCGGCGGCGCACTCGTCGGCGAGCTACGCGTGGCTGTCGCCGCCTGCGCAGTGGGTGTTCTGACTGCCGGCGGCGTACTCGTCTGGGGGCGACGCGTGGCTGTCGGCGCCTCGGCCAGCGGCGCCTGAGACGTGGGCGGTCTGGCTGCCGGCGGCGCTGTGCGCGTCGCGGTTGGCATAGTCGTGCCAGGAGCCTGGGTGGGTATCGGCGTCGCGGTCGGCCCCGCGGCCGTGGCCACCACTTCGATCTGACCAGAGACGAGGGTGGTTGCCAGCTTGGTACCGTCGCGCTGAGCCAACTGGACGCTGGTCAGAGTTAACGGCGTGCCCGCGCCGATCTGTTTGCCGCGCAACGGGATCACGATGATGACCCCACTGCCGCTTTTCGCCTCGCTGGGGTTGAGTTGGGTCAGCGCGAAGCGGACAGTGCCCGCAGCGTTGTCGGCGGTGTTGCGGAGGGTGAAGCCGGCGTCGAGGAAAGTGCCCAGCGCCACCTGCACGCCGGCCGTATTGGCATCGGCGTCAACGACCTCGACCGCCGTGGGGTTGAAAGAAAGCGCAATGTCGGCGCCATAGAGGCCCGTCACATCCCGCACCTCCACGGCCACATTGGCTGTTTGATTTACGGCGACCTGGAGGGTGGCCGGAGCGACGCGCACCTCCACCGGCTGCGTCCCCTGTGCTTGACCTGGCAGGCCAACCAACGCCCAGCAAATCAAACACGTGAGCTGTGAAAGCCAGCGAAAGGCGCGTTTGCGGTTGCTGCCCACGATATCTTCCCTTGTGTAGAATCGAGTAGGCTGGCGCCACGGCATCGGAAAACACCGTGGCGCCAGCCAGAATAGAATCGAGGTCGCCGGCTGATGCGCTACTATGCATTAGCCGGCGCAGGACAACTCAGGGTGTCCAAGCGTCGTAGGCGTTGTTGAGAGCAACGCTCGACTGCTTGTCGAAGTTGCCGCCCACCAGTACCAAGTCCAGAATGTTCACGGTACCATCGCCATTGACATCCCCGCTGGCAGTGGAGGTACCGTATACGCCGCCGATGATGCCCGCATCGGAGATATCAATCCGGTTATCCTCAGCTCCGGCGATCCCACCCCCCACGTCGCCGCCAAACAGAGTCAGCGTGTTCAGCAATTGCTTGCCGTTGTTGATGCCCACACTCTTGCTGCTGGCGATCGTCACGTCCAGATACTTCGCCATGCTCACCGTGATGCCATAGGTGTCTTCCACCACAACATCCTTGCTGATCGCACCCCAGTAGTCCGACGTGCTGAAGGCATAGCCGCCGTAGCCCTGGAACTGGCCGACCGCAAACGCCAAGGCGGCGCCGGTGTCATTGGCGCGGCCCTGCAAGTCCAGCCGCCCCGTGACGTTGTAGGTCGCAAACACGGTCACGCTGCCGTCGGTCAACGCGCCTGCATAGATGGTGTTACTGCCACCACCTGGCGGCGCCATGGCAAACTTGTCCGTGTTCTCGTCCAA
>CAZYHE010000504.1:0-3994 GCA_964647225.1 uncultured Anaerolineales bacterium | reverse complement strand
CCGTTGCATGCTCGCAACGAGAAACGAAGACGTGGTCAATGTATACTGCGGGCGACACGCGCTCGCCGCGCAAGATGCGCAGGGCCAGCGCGATGAGCTGCTCGCCGTACCTCTCCGGGTAATAGGCCGTGCCGCCGATGATCGGTGAATCGGGGCGGGCCATCTCCGCGCACACCCCCCGGTCAGCGCCCTGGCTGACGACTGCCATGTTGGCCTGGCGGCCCAGGGCACGGCCGGTTTCGGCGGCCGCCAGCGCCAGCGTGTCGCTGTGCGGCGTCACCGCCAGGCGCAAGTCGGCGGGCAGGTTGCGCAGCAGTTCCATGACTTGTGCTTCGGTCTCGGCGCGGCCTTCGCTGCAATCCACGGCGATGATGGCATCGTCGTGGATCTGGCCTAGCACGCTCGCCAGCCCATCGGCCTGACCGCGCATCCGCGCGGCTGCCAGCGGGCCGGCGCGCCGGCGCTCCAGGATGATCAGCCGATCGTACCGGCCGTCCCAATTCGCCGCGATCCATTGCCCAAGCGCCACGCCCGCCATCTGCCCGGCGCGGTAGTTGTCCACACCGTAGTAAGTGGCGCCCACCATCGGGATGTCCACCGCGATCACCGGGATGCCGGCATCCTGGAACTTCGCCATGATGACATCGCCGGCCTGGTGATCGAGCTGATACTCGATGGCAAGATCCACGCGCTCGGCGATCAGGGCGTCGGCGGCCGCCAGCGCGACCTGGCTGTCCAGCCGGTTGTCGGCGAGGACGAGGTCAATGCCGCCGGCAACCTGGGCGGCGCGTTCGAGGCTCCGGCGCACATCGCCGGCATAGGCCAGTTGCTCACCGAGGTTGGCGAAGCCGATCTTGAAGCGGGCCGAGCGGCCGTTCTGCGAACCGAGTCCCGTGACGCGTGTCTCGCCGCAGAGACTCACCGCCACGGCCGTGGCCCGTAGCCGCTCGATCCAGGCCGGGTCAAGCTGGTCGTCCGTGAAGATGTGGCGCACCTGATCGAAGCGGGCGAAAGGCGCCAGGTCTACGCGGCCGAACTTGCTGGAATCCACGAGCGCGACCACGCGCCGGGCGCTGCCGATCATCTTGCGCTTCAACTCGGCTTGCCGGATGTCGTTCTCGGTGAAGCCGGCCTCCGGCGTGAAACCGGCGCACGAGACGAACGCGCTCTGGATGTGCAGGTCGGCCAGTAATTGGTCGCTGACGAGGCCGGTCACCGAGGCGCCCGCGGGATCGAGCACCCCGCCAAGCAAAATCACGGTGTTGGTCAGATTTGTGGCGAGCGTCCGCGCCACATCCAGGCCGCTCGTGACGACTGTCAGGTTGCGGCGATCCTGCAGGTGTTTGCCGAGGTGATAGGCGGTGGTGCTGGCGTCGAGCAGGATGGAATCGCCATCTTCGACCAGGTTGGCGGCCCAACGGGCGATCTGTTCTTTGGCGGACCGGTTCATCTGCGCCTGGGCGGCAAAGGGAACGCGCGGCGCGACCGGCTCATCCGTGGGCACCGCGCCGCCGCGCACCCGCGTCAGTTGACCAGCTTGCGACAGCACATTGAGATCGTTGCGGATCGTGCCTTGCGAGACTTCGAGGAGCGCGGCCAATTCAACGACCCTGATACCGGGCTGGTCGTGGATCAATTGGCGCAGACGTTGCCGGCGTTCGTAGGTGGTCAAGGGCATCACTGCCTTCTGGCGCGGGCCAATCAACAAAAACCACTCGATTACCTGTTGAAAATCGGTGATTTCATTCTAGTCGCACTGTTGAAAATTGTCAAATGCACAATGGCGCGCTGCCGGTTTGCCGTACACCCCAAACCGGCATACAATGTCACCCGCAAGGAGGCGACATGACCATCAACCGTTATCCCCCCATCAACCCGCGTTTCCCGCACATGCTCCACGGCGGCGACTACAACCCCGACCAGTGGCCCGAAGCGGTGTGGGACGAAGACATGCGCCTGATGAAGCTGGCGCATTGCAACACGATGACCGTGGCGATTTTCGCCTGGACGAAGCTGGAGCCGGCCGAGGGCCAGTTCGAGTTCGGCTGGCTGGATCGCGTCATGGATCTGCTGGCCGCGAACGGCGGCTATGCCGTGCTGGCGACGCCGAGCGGCGCGCGGCCGGCCTGGCTGGCGGCGCAATACCCGGAGGTGTTGCGCGTCCGGCCCGACCGCGGCCGCAATCTCTTCGGCGTGCGCCACAACCACTGCTTCACCTCGCCGATCTACCGCGAGAAGACCGCGCTGATCAACAGCAAGCTGGCCGAGCGCTATGCCAACCACCCGGCGCTGCTCGCCTGGCACCTCTCCAACGAATACAACGGCGAGTGCCACTGCGACCTGTGCCGGGCCGCGTTCCGGGCGTGGGTCCAGCGGAAATACGGCACGCTCGACGCGCTCAACCACGCCTGGTGGACCGGCTTCTGGAGCCACACGATCACCGATTGGGCGCAGATTGACCCGCCCTCCCCGATCGGCGAGACCTCGGTGCATGGGCTGAACCTCGACTGGAAGCGCTTCGTCACCGACCAGACCACCGACTTCATGCAGGTCGAGATCGCCGCGTTGCGCCGCTTCACACCCGACACGCCGATCACCACCAACATGATGGGCACCTTCCCCGGTCTGAACTACTGGCGGATGGCCCCGCATCTCGACGTGATCTCGTGGGACAGCTATCCGATGTGGCACAAGGGGGACGACATCAGCCTGGCGTCCGACATCGCGTTCGTCCATGACATCAACCGCTGCCTGAAGGGCGGCAAGCCGTTCATGCTGATGGAAAGCGTGCCGAGCGCCACCAACTGGGTTCCGTCGGCCAAAGTCAAGCGGCCGGCCATGCACGCGCTCTCGTCGTTGCAGGCGGTGGCGCACGGTTCCGACACCGTGCAATACTTCCAATGGCGCAAGAGCCGCGGCTCGTCCGAGAAGTTCCACGGCGCAGTGGTGGATCACGTGGGGCATGAGCACACGCGCGTGTTCAACGACGTGGCCGACTTGGGCAAGAAGCTGGAACGGCTCGATCCGGTGATCGGCACGACCGTGCGGCCCGACGTGGCGATCATCTACGATTGGGAGAACAACTGGGCGCAGATGGATGCGCAGGGGCCGCGCCGCGGAGACAAGGGCTATCTCGATGACTGCAAACGCCATTACCGGGCGTTCTGGCAGCGCGGCATCCCCGTGGATGTGATTGACGAGGCGCAGGACTTCGGCGGCTACAAGCTGCTGGTCGCGCCGATGCTCTACATGGTGCGGCCGGGCGTGGCCGAGCGGATCGCGGCGTTCGTCAAGGCCGGCGGGACGTTCGTCGCCACCTACCTGAGCGGCATCGTGGACGAGAATGACCTGTGCTTCCTGGGCGGCTGGCCGGGGCCGTTGCGGGAGACGCTCGGCATCTGGGCCGAGGAGATTGATGCGCTGTACGAGCAGGACGCGAACGCCGTGCTCCCGGTCGCGGGCAACGGGCTGGGGCTGAGCGGCGAGTATGGCGCGCGGGAGTTCTGCGACCTGATCCACGCAGAGACGGCGAGCGTGCTGGCGACCTACGGGAGCGATTTCTATGCGGGCCGACCGGCACTGACGGTCAACGCGTTCGGCCAGGGCCGGGCGTATTACATCGCGTCGCGCAACGACGGGCGTTTCCTGGCTGATTTTTATGCCGGGCTGGATCGGCAACTCGGTCTGCTGCGGGCCGTGGACGCACCGTTGCCTGCGGGCGTCTCCGCGCAACTGCGCAGCGACGGCGCGCGCCGCTTCATCTTCCTGATGAACTTTAACCCGACGGAGACCCGAGTGGGGTTGGGCGGGCTGGCCGGTACGGATCTGCTGACGGGTGAACCGGTCAGCGGGCAGGTGTCCTTGCCGGGGTATGAGGTAAGGGTGATCGCTGCCTGATGATCGCGCGCCGACCGGCCGCCTCATCGCTGAACGCGGGAATAGAGAGCCAACCGGGCAGACGCCAGGCTGCGGCGTCTGCCCGGTTGGCCGCGGC
>CAZYHE010000503.1:246-4000 GCA_964647225.1 uncultured Anaerolineales bacterium | reverse complement strand
GGCTTCGACAGCCCGCCGGAGATGAAGTTCTGCGGCCAGTGCGGCGCGCCGCTTGGCGTCGCTTGCGCGGGCTGCGGGTTCGTCAATCCCGCCTCCTATCGCTTTTGTGGGATGTGCGGCCGCCGGCTGGCCGATGGGGAGATTGCTGCGCCAACACCGCTCGCGATGACGGCGGGGAACGGCGCGATCACGCCGCTGGCCGGCGAGCGCCGGATTGCCACCAGCCTGCTGGCCGACGTGCGCAGTTCCACCGATCTGATGGAACTGCTCGGCACGGAGGCCTGGGTGCAGTTGATGAACCGGGTGCTCCAACTGCTGGCGGCCGAGGTGTCCCGGTTCGGCGGCCGCGTGGATCAGTTCCGCGGGGATGGCCTGGTCGCCTTCTTCGGCGCGACCGACGCGCACGAGGATGACCCGGAGCGCGCGGTGCTGGCAGGGCTTGCCATGCACGAGACGATCCAGGCCTGCGCCGCTGAACTCAAGGCGCAGGTGCAGGCTGAACTCAAAGTGCGCGTGGGGATCAACACCGGCGAGGTGATCGTCGCCAGCGTCGGTGAGGCAGCGGTTCACCGCGAGGAGACCGCGATGGGCGGCGGGGTGGCCCTGGCCGCGCGCATGGAGACCGCCGCCGAGCCGGGCACGGTGCTGGTCAGCGAGCACACCTACCGGCTGATCGAAGGCCGCTTCGAGTGGCAGCCGTTGGGCGAGATCACCGTCAAGGGGATCGCCCGGCCGGTGGCCGTCTACCGGCCGCGGCGTGGCCGCGCCGCGACAGACGCCCCCGCGGCATACGATCTGCCTCTGCCCTTCACCGGTCGCGAGTCAGCGTTTGCCGCGCTCATGGCGTGCGTGGCGGCGCTGTGCAGTGGCCGCGGGGGGATCGTCCTGCTGACCGGCGAGAAGGGGATGGGCAAATCGCTGCTCACGAACCGCGCCCGGCAGCACTTCGCGCACCGCACCGCGATCTGCCCCGCTGACGCGCCCCACAGCCCCGCCCCGACCGCGCCCGCGGCTGTCACCTGGCTGTCATGCACGTGCCGATCCTACGACCAGGCCATCCCCTATGCGATGTGGGCGGGGCTGCTGCGCCACTGGCTGGAAGCCGCGGCGGGCGGCCGCGCCGAATCCGATCTGGCCGGCCTCCTGCGCCAGCAGGCCGCGGCGCTGTGGGGCGTCCAATCTGCGCCGGCGGCCAAACATTACGCGCCATATCTTGCCACGCTGCTGTCGCTGCCCGTCGAAGATGCCCACGCCGAACGGATCGCGCATCTCAAGGCCGAGGAGCTGCAGAAGCAGCTTGCCCAGGCGCTCTATGGCTGGGTCGAAGCGCTGGCCCGGCAGGGGCCGTTGGTGCTGGCGTTCAACGATCTGCAATGGGCCGACGCCAGTTCGCTCGAGGCGCTGAAACGCTGTCTGCCCATCTGCGACACCGCGCCCATCCTGTGGCTCGCCAGCTTCCGCCCCGACCGCGCCGCGCCCGTCTGGGCCTTCAGCCAGCACATCGAAACCGAATACCCCCACCGGCTGACGAGCATTGACCTGCCGCCGCTGACCGCGGACGAGAGCCGTGCGTTGGTCGAGGCGATGCTCGATCTCCGGTTTAAACCGGACGCGCTGGCCGATCGGGCGCTGGAGTTGGTGATCGAAAAGGGCGAAGGCAATCCCTACTATCTGCGGGAGATCATCTACGCGTTGATCGGCCAGGGGTTGCTGCGCCAGGATGCGGCCGGCGCCTGGCGGCCGACCCAGCCGATCGCGTCGTTCGATCTGCCGGGCAGCCTGCGCGGCCTGCTGCTGGCGCGGGTAGATCGCCTGGCGGCCGACGAGCGCCGGGTGCTCCAGATCGCCGCGGTGATCGGGCCGTTGTTCTGGCGCAAGGTGCTGGCGGGGTGTCTGGAAGACGACGACCTGCTCCGGCGGTGTCTCGCCAACTTGCAGCGGGGCCAGCTCATCCACGAGCAAAGCCTGACGCCCGACCTGGGCATGGAGTACACTTTCACCCCCTCCCTCGTGCGCGACATCATCTACGAGAGCCTGCTCAGCTCGCAGCGCGCCGCGTATCATCGCCTGGTCGCCGAGCAGATCGAAGCCAGCATCCCCGCCGAATCGCAGAAGCCGTATCACGGGCTGTTGGCCTATCACTATCGGCAGGCGGGGGATCTCAACAAGGAACTGTTCCACGCGTTGGGGGCCGCGGAGGAAGCGCAAAGGCTGTATGCCAACGCAGATGCCCAGGGCCACTATGCGCGGGCGCTGGCGTTGCTCGACCAAATCGAGCGCGCCGCGACCGGGGCCGATCAGCTCCGCTCGGTTCACGAGCTGCGGTTCGAGATGCTCGAAGGCCGGCGCCGCGCCCTCATTCCGATGGGCCATGTGGAAGCCGCGCGCGCCGACGCCCGCGCGTTATTACCCCTGGCCGCGCGCCTGGCCGATGACCCGGTCTTCACCGCGGATGCGCTGCTCGTGCAGCCGGAGGTGGAGACACCGGGCACGCGTGAGGAGTTGGCGGCGGGCCTGCGGATGGCGCAGGAAGCGCTGGCGCTCGTCCAGCAGGTGGGCGACAAACGCCGGGAGATGCACGCGCTGGTCGCGGTCACCGGGCTGCGGCTGCTGCTGAAAGACCCGGGGTGGCAAGAGCTGGGCCAGCAGGCGTTCGAACTGAGCCGGCAATTAGGCGACCAGCGGATGCAAATCGGCCTCTTGCTGGGGATCAGCGACGCCTTCGGCATGGACGACCTGCAACGCAGCGCGGAGTATCTGCAAGAAGCGCTGGCGATCTCGCAGCGGTTGGCGGACAAGGAAACCGAGGCGCGGCTGCTGGCCGCGCTCAGCCCGCGGTGCGAGCGGGCGGGCGACTACTATCGCCAGTTGACCGAGTACGAGCAGAAGCGCATCGAACTCTACCGCGCGGTCGGCAATCGGCTGGGCGAAGGGCACGCGCTCATGTTTTGCGGCCAGATCCTCGCGATCTACCTGGGCGACACCGCGGCCGGGTTGGCGCTCATGCAGGAAGCGTGCGCGCTGTGGAGCGAAACCCCCGACAAGCTCTTCCCGCTGCTACGCATCGCGCAGATTCAGGCGTTGGCGGGCCAGCTCGACGCGGCGTGGGCCACGCTGGAACAGGCCCGCGCGGCCAGCGCGCGGGTGATCCTCGACATCGGCCACGCCGGGCTGCACCTGGTCGAGGCGATCCTGCACAACGCGGCCGGGGGTGAGGCGCATTGGCGCGCCGCGCTGGCCCTGCAAGGCCAGGTCAAACAGATGGTGACGGAAGATCAGCTCTCCCGGCAGTACCAGATGGCGGCCGCGTGCGAAGCCGCGGTGGCCCATCTCGGCCTGGCGGGTTGCCTGGCTGACGCCGCCGAATGCGCAGAACACCGTCGCCAGGCGCTTATCGCCTCGCAGGCTGCGCTGGACACCTATCAGCAGTTCGGCTTCACCCAGGTGGTCGAGTGCCTGAGCGAGGCGATCCTCTTCCGGCACAGCCTGGCGTTGGCGGCCAACGGCCGGCCCGCCGAAGCCGGCGACTTCCTGGCCCGCGCCCACGCCGAGATGATGCGCAAGCACGACCTGATCCCCGCGGAGAGCACGTATCGCCGGACGTTCCTGGAGGGGCTTGGGTTGCATCGGGAGATTCGGGCGGCGTATGCGCGGATGTGACGGGGTGACAAGGTGACAGGGTGACAGGGTGACACGGTGACACGGTGACGGGGTGACGGGGTGACGGGGGGAGGGATTCGGGTGGTGTATGTTT
>CAZYHE010000503.1:0-236 GCA_964647225.1 uncultured Anaerolineales bacterium | reverse complement strand
CGTGACGGCGTGGCAAGGTGACACGGTGACAGGGTGACAAGGTGATGGGGTGACGGGGGAGGGATTCGGGCGGCGTATGCGTGGACTGAGCGGGGGAAACGCGCTTCTGCCTGAATCGAGTGCGTTTCAGTTCTTGGGCGCGCCGCGCGGTGTGTCATGCTGAGGCCCGTCGTTTGGGCCGAAGCATCTCGTTGGGCACGCCCAGACCCTTCGCTGGTGTTGTGCTGTCACTGGCG
>CAZYHE010000502.1:0-4015 GCA_964647225.1 uncultured Anaerolineales bacterium | reverse complement strand
TGGTCACGTCCAGCAGGATGTACTCTGCGTCGTTCACCGCGGGGAAGAGATAGGCCTGCCGGCGGTGCGCGATGTGCGGATAGAGATTGGCCTGCGCCGAGATGGACGCATCGGCCGGGATGTGGGCGAGCAGTTCCTGGCCCAGCCGGTGGTGTTCGGTCGGTCGCGGGGGCTGGAAGCTGCGGCTGAACGGCGTCATGCCGATCTGCCATTGGTGGGCCAGGCTGCTGGCCAGGACGAGCGCGGCCAGGCCGATGGCGACGGGCCGGAAGCGGAGGCGCGTGCGCCGCGCGGCCTGGTACGCGATGAACTCCGCGCCGTAGATCGCCGAGACGATCACGAACGGGATGAGCGACGCCGAGTAATGCGCGCCCTCTGAGTAGGTCCAGTCCCAATTGCTGAAGATGTTGATCGCCAGGATCGGCGCGCCGACCGCCAGCGTGACCGGGCTGAAGAGCGACAAGAAGCCGCCGGTCGCGGCCAGCCCCGACAAATACGTCAGTACCTCCCCCCGCGTCAGCCAGGCCAGCACCAGCCGGGGATCACGCAGCGCGTTGCGGATCGTCTCCTCGATGGTCGGCCCGAAGATCGCCATCCGCGCCAGAAAGGGGGAAGCGGGCAGGCCGTTGAAATGCGGCTGGATCACGCGCGTGGCAACCAGGAACCAGCCCAGCCCCAGCAGCGCCGTGAGCGCGCCCAACCGTCGTTCACCGCGTAAAGCGAAGATGTACACGCCCATCATGAAGACCAGCAGCGGCACATCCTCCTTGATGGTCAGCGCGATCACCACCAGCGCCAAAAAGGCCCGCGGCCGCCGCTCTTCCAGGAAGTAGAACGCGAAAAGAAATAGCGTCGCGGTCAGGGAGACGGCGTGGAAATCGGAGAGCACCGCGCCGTTGAGCGCGGGCGCCAGCAGATAGGCCGCCGCGAACGCCAGCCCCGCAAAGCCGCTCGCCAGCCGCCGCCGCGCCAGCCAAAACGCCGGCAGCGCGCCCAGCGCAATCCCGATCACCTGCAACACCAACAGCGTCACCGGGCTGCTGTAAAGCAGATAAAGCAGCGAAATCGGCGCCAGCAGCAGTTCGACGTGATAGCCCAGCAGGTTATCGGTGCGCTTGAACTGTTCCAACGGCAGGTCAATCGGCGCGTTCTGATAGGTCGAGAACTCGAATGGCCGGCCATGCAGCGTGTTCCAGACCACCTGGGTCGTGTAGCCCAAATCCATCGCGCTGGAGCGGAACATCACGTGCCGGGTGATGGCGAGCCAGGAGAAGTAGACGGTGAAGAGCAGGATGATGAGCGCGCAAATGGCAAACGGCAAATTGCTAATGAGCGAACGACGAACGACGAATGAACGAATGCCAGAGATGAGATTTGCCGTTTTGCTATTTACCGATTCATTCACCGCGCAAACCTCAATTCTCGCAGCGCCGAGACGGGGTCGGGCCGGGCGGGATCGTCCTGGAAGACCTTCACGAAGAAGCCATAGCCGCGACCCAGGTCATCGAATTGCAGGTCATAGGCGTTGCCATTGCGCAGCGGGCGGCTCCACGAGATTGTCCACAGGCCGTCGTGCCAGCTGCCGGTCGCCGGCAGCGCGGGCGCGCCGCCGGGCGGGATCGTTTCGGTGTGGATATATGCCAGCGCCCCGTCGCCCGTCACGTGTGCGGTGTGGCAGGCGACCTCACACGCAGGCGGCGGTTGGCCGGCGATCACCGGGATGCGCCAGTGCCACGTCAGCCGGGCGTAGGTCGCATCCGCCGGGCCGCTCGGCGCGTCCCCCGGCCAGCGCGCCTGCAGGAAGAGGGTGTCGGCGGTGTAGAGCGCCCGCAGCTCCACATCCAGCGCGTGCGCCATCCCGTGGCTGCCCCACGTCAGCGCGGCGACCAGCGGTTGCGCCTGCGCCCAGGCGGGATCGAGCGCGACGTCGCTGATCGGCGGCGCCGCCACCCGCTGCGCGATCAACGGCGCGGCTGTGGCGGGCGCGCCCCCAGGTTGCCCGGCCGGCCGCGCCGGCACGGGTACGCATCCCGCCAGCAGGCACAGCCCAACAAACGCCACGCGCCACGCGTGCGCCGAACACATTCGGCGTCTGACATGCCAAATCTGTCGAACCAGATCCTTCATCCGCCCACCGCTCACGCGTCACGCACTACGCAATACGCTCTATCGCACCGTATACGTCACCGGCAGCACCCCGCTCGTGTTGCACTCATGATCTACCGCGAAGAAATACCACGTGTGCGTCCCGGCCGATAGATTCGGAAGCTGCGCCGCGAATTGATACTGATTCCCGCCGGCCGCGTTGAGCACGTAGGCGACGCCCAAGGCCGGGTTGAGCGCAAAGAGCTGATCCTCGGCCAGGTTCCCCGCGCCCTGTGGATCGGTGGCTTGCATGATGAAGGTGACGGTCGCGTTGCCCGCGCCGCTGGCCGGGGTGATGTTGGCGCCGGCCACGACCGGCGCGACCCCGCCGCTGCTCAGGCCGGGAAGCGCAATCGTGGCATTGGCCGTCGCGCCCGGCGCCAGGTTCACATGCACCTCGTGGTACACCAAACTGGCGGCATACGCCTTCACCTGGAGCGCCGGCACCGCGGCCACGTTCGGGATCGTTGCGCGGCCCGCGGCATCGGTCTGCACCCCCACCGGGTTGCGCGCGGTCAACACCGTCACGAACGCGTTCGGGATCGGCTGGCCGGCGGGGTTGGTGACGCGGACGTTGATCGTGCCCACCAGCCCGGCATCGCGCACCGCCTGGGTGGCCCACGGCCACGCCTCGATGCGCGAGAGTCGCGCCATCTCCGCGGCTTTGGGCCATGCGGCCGCGTAGGCGCCTTGCCCCTGCGCCTGGTTCGCCTGATCTGAGATCCCTTGCACAGCGGCCAACGCCTGGCGGAGCGCCGCCTTGACCGCTTCGTTCGTCACCTCGCCGAGCGCCTGGTTGCCCTGGGCCAACGCCTGGCCGCCCAACCCGGCCGCCTCGCCTGCATACTGCTTGAGCAACCCCAACCGGCCCGCTTCATCCTGGGCTTGCCGCGCGGGCAGATCCTTGGCGAAATCGGACTTGACCTTCAGATCGTTCACATTCTGCCAGAAGGCGGTCAGCGCGCCGGTCGGATAGTTCGGCGGCGGGATTCGCGTCGGCGCAGACGGGGGCGGCGCGGCCGGCGCGCCCGCGGCCGGCTTGGGCGTCGCGGTCGGCGGCTCGGCGGTCGGCGTCGGCGGCTTGATGCTTTGCAGCCAGGCATGGATGTGTCGCACCTGGGCGTCGCTCACCTCGGCGGGCGTGAACGCGGGCATCGGATCGGCGCCCGCGCGCACCTGGAGCAGGACCTGCTCGAAGGTCAGACCGGTGCCGGCCAGTTGCTGGCCGCTCTTGCCTTCGGCGTTCGGGCCGTGGCAGCGGGCGCAGCGCAGCGTGGGCCAAATCTTCGCGCCCTCGGTCGGATCGCCCTTCACCGGGACTGTCGTGGCAGTGGGCGGCACGGGGCTGGCCGTCCGGCTGGGCGGCACGGCGGTCGGCGTCGCGGTGGGCGGCCGAGGACTGGCGGTTGCGGTGGGTGGCACGGGGCTGAAGGTTGCGGTCGGCGGCACGGTGGTGGCCGTTGGGGCGGCGGCGACGACCGCCGTGGGCGGGGGCTCCGTCGGGGCGGCCGCGGGCGCGGCGGATGTGCAGCCCGCCACGGCGAGCAGCAGGATGATTCCCAAAGCCAACAACACTGATTTTTTCATGCGCGATCCTCACTCACACTCATTTGACCATCATTGCCAATCTGGAGTATACTCATTTTGCCCCGCTTGTGGAAACGCCAGCCCAGCGGCGCAGACAATTCTATCCAGTCTACTCCCCTTGGGTGCTCATGCAGCAAGCTATCACCCTATTCGAAGCGCCTGCCGACCCGATTGAGCCGGCGCTCATTGCCGCGCCCGCCCTGCCGGAGCAGCTTTATCTGCCCGACGCCTATCGCCTGCCCGACGGGGTGGCGCGCGGGCCGGTCATGCCCACCGCGCCGGC
>CAZYHE010000501.1:0-4027 GCA_964647225.1 uncultured Anaerolineales bacterium | reverse complement strand
TGTACACCCAGAAGTGGCAGATTTGGGGCGGGATTGCGCGCGTCTGCCGGACGCGTGGGGCCAACCTCCTCTATGTGGCCGGCGGCCAGACCGATACCCCGCCCGGCGACGCGCTCTACCGCTTGATCAGCGACCGGCTCGTGGATGGCATCATCTCGTGGACCGGGGTGGTCACATCGCGGCTCGACGCCGACCAGGCGCGTGCCTTCTTTGCGCGATACGCGCCGCTGCCGGTGGTCAACGTCGGCTGGCATCTGCCAGGGATACCGAGCCTGGCGTTCGATCAAGCCCAGGGGATGGCCGACCTCCTGCGCCACCTGATCGAAGTCCACGGTTTCCGGCGCATCGCCTACCTGGTGCGCGACACCGGCCACCTCGGCTTCGAATACCAGTACACCGGCTATGAGGAGACGCTGCGCCGCTACGGGCTGTTCGATCCCGCGCTGGTGGTTGAGGCGCTGGCCGGCGCCTCGCCGCTCGCCATCCTGGATGGCCGTGGGCTGCGCCCCGCGGTGGACTACCAGGCAGCCGTCTGCACCAACGACATCCTGACGATGGCGTTCATCGAGGAGTTGCGCGGCCGGGGTCTGCGGGTGCCGCAGGATATCGCCGTCACCGGCTTCCACGACGGCCTGGAGGCGCGCATCGCCGTCCCGCCGCTCACCACGGTGCAGATGCCGTGGCGCGCGGCCGGGCAGCAGGCGGCCGAACACCTGCTCGATCTGCTGGCGGGCCGCGATTTCGCCGCCACGCGCCCTGACTGGCCGAACGGCCGTGTCGAAGGGCGCCCCTTCGACAGGCTCAGGGCGCGTACTTCAGCGGAAGTCATGCCTGATACCCCGACCATGATCCCGCTGGAGGTGGTCGTGCGCCAATCGTGCGGCTGCCCCGATGCCCGCACGACCCGCGCCGCGGCCAGTTCCACGCCAGATCGGACTCGAGGCTTCAGCCGGTCACTGGGGGCAACCACGAAACCGACTGAAGCCTCGAAACCGGAACGCGCCCCGGAGCATCTCGCCACCGCCCAGGCGATGGCCGCGGCGGCCGGCGCGCACGCGGAGGGGCTGGCGCCGGGCTGGGCTGATGCCCTGCTCGACGCGTTCCTGGCCGATTTGGCTGTTGAAACAGCCGGCGCGGCGGCCACCTTCCTGGCGGAGTTGGATGCGCTGCTGCGCCAGGCGGGCGCGGCGGGCGCGAACCTCAACGCCTGGCATGACGCCCTCTCCGCCATGCGCCGCGGCCTGCTGCCGTGGCTGGATGACGTAGGGCCGGTTGGCAACCGGCCCTACATTCCCGCACGCAGTCGCCGGGCCGAAGACCTGTGGCAGCAGGCCCGCGTCATCATCGGGCAGGCGGCCGCGCGCGGAGAGGCGCACCAGGTGTGGCGGCTGGTGGGCCAGGCCGAGGCGCTGCACCAGATCGAGGCCGAGTTGCACGTCGCCACCGACCGGGCCAGCTTACTGGCCGCGCTGGCCGAGCTGCTCCCGCGGCTGGGCATCCGCCGCTGCTTCCTCGGCCTGTACGATGATCCGGCTCGCCCCGCAGGCCCGGCGCGGCTGATCTTCGCGCTCGAAGCAGGCGTCCCGCGCCCCCTCCCCGCGACCGGCATCCCGTTCGAGTCCACCGAGTTGCTGCCGCCAGGCTTCTGGCCGGACCCCGAACCCTTCAGCCTGGCGGTCGAAGCGTTGCACTTCGGGGATGAGCAACTCGGCTTCGTGGTTTTCGAGGTAGACCCGCGCCAGGGGTTCGAGTTGGGCACGATCTACGAGGCGCTGCGCAGCCAGATCAGCAGCGCGCTGATGAGCGTGCGGCTCTACGAAGAGGTCGAGCGAGCGCGCAAGGAAGCCGAAGCCGCCAACGAGCTGAAAAGCCGCTTCCTGTCGGTCGTCAGCCACGAGCTGCGCACGCCGCTCAACCTGATCGTCGGGCTGTGCGAAATGGCGTCATGGGAGCAAGCGCGCCGTGACCCGGCGGATGTCGGCGCGCACCTGGCCGCGATGCAGGGCCACCAGGACCAGATCTACGCCAGCGCGCAGCACCTCGACCGGTTGATCCGCGATGTGCTGGATCTGGCGAGCAGCCAGGTCGGCCAGCTCAAGCTGACATGCGAGGCGCTTGACCCGGCGGCCTTGCTCCGCGAGGTGGCGGTGATGGGCCGGCAGATGGCGCAAGACAAACGCCTGGCCTGGCACGCCGATATCCCCCCGACATTGCCGCCGGTCTGGGGCGATCGCACGCGGCTGCGGCAGGTCTTGCTGAACCTGATCAGCAACGCGGTGAAGTTTACCGCCCACGGCGAGGTCCGCCTGGCTGCCGAAGCCGGCCCCGACGCGCTCACCCTCTCGCTCAGCGACACCGGGCTGGGGATCCCGCCTGCCGAGCAGGCCGCGATCTTCGACGAGTTCCGCCAGTCGGAGCGGACGGCCGCGCGGGGCTACGGCGGGATCGGGCTGGGGTTGGCGATCACGCGCCGGCTGGTGGAGCTACACGGCGGCACGATCGCCGTGCGCTCGGATGGGCGGGAAGGCCTGGGTTCGACCTTCACCATCACGCTCCCCGCGTACGTCCCGAAAGAGGCCGCGCCGGCTGCGCCGCGCGCCCCCACAAACCAAACCGTGCTGGTGCTGACCGGCCCGGAACACAGCCCCGACCGGCTCGTGCGCTACCTGACCGAACAAGGGTTCTGCGTCGCGGCGGCCAGCCTCGAAGCCGCGGGGGATGGCCCGGCGGGAGACGATCCGGCCAGCGGCTTAAGCCATCTCCTGGCGGACGGCGGCTCCGGCCATCCGGCCGCGGTCGTGCTCGACTGCGCGGCCGAATGCGACCAGGGGTGGGCGATCCTGCGGGCGCTGAAGGAGCATCCCGCCACGCGCGAGGTTCCGGTCTT
Organism: uncultured Anaerolineales bacterium; assembly: GCA_964647225.1. Classification (GTDB taxonomy): domain Bacteria; phylum Chloroflexota; class Anaerolineae; order CG2-30-64-16; family CG2-30-64-16; genus CAZYHE01. The sequence continues at coordinate 1,140 of CAZYHE010000501.1, read as the reverse complement.
GTTCTGTTCGATGCTCGACGCCGAGCGGGGGGCGAGCGGCGGTGTGCTGGCGATGGATCTCCTGCCCAAGCCCGCCAGCGCGCAGGAGATCGCAAGCGCGCTGGCGCGCCACGGCCTGGGCCAGCATCCGGCCGATGGCTTAAGCCGTCGGCCGGCCACGGTCGTCGTGGCCGACGACGAACCGGGCATCCTGGCGCTCCACGCCCGGCTGGTGCAGACGCAACTGCCCGGCTGCCGGGTTCTGACCGCGGAGAACGGCCGGCTCGCGCTCGATCTGATCCGCCGGGAGCTGCCTGACCTGGTGCTACTTGATCTGATGATGCCGGAACTGGACGGCTTCGCCGTGCTGGAGGCGTTGCGCGGCGGCGAGACGACCCGCGACATCCCGGTCATCGTGCTGACGGGGCAAAGCCTAACCGAGCACGACATGGCCCGCCTGAACCGCGGGGTGGCAGCCGTGCTCGGTAAAGGGCTTTTCACGACGGAAGAGACGCTGGCCCAGGTGGCGGCCGCCCTGGGGCGAGAGCGCCGGCTGGGCAGTGAAGCGCAACGCCTGGTGCGCCGGGGCATGGCCTTCATCCACGCGCACTGCGCCGAGGAGATCGGCCGCCGCGACATCGCCCGCTACCTCGGCGTCAACGAATCGCACCTGACCCACTGCTTCGACCGCGAGCTGGGCATCCCGCCGATGGTCTATCTGAACCGCACCCGCATCCGCCAGGCCAAGGGCCTGCTCGAAACGACGACGATGACCATCACCGAGGTGGCGATGGCGACCGGCTTCGCCAGCCCCTCCTACTTCGCCCGCGTCTTTCAGCGGGAAGTGGGGGTCACCCCCAGGGCGTACCGCACCGCGCGTCACTGATCGGCTGTAAACGTGTGAATGTCCGCTGGCCCGCCAGAAAATTCACTTTACAATTCTTCCTTCTCTGAACTCTTCATCGTACTCGATATTTCCCTCTTTTGAGTACCGTATCCATCGCCCATGCTTCAGATCACTCTTCAGCATTCCGACTTGCCACAGCTCGCCAGTCTCTCTGTAAAACCTCCATTCTCCTTCCATTTTTGACTCAATAAAAGCACCCTTCGCTTTCACCGCCCCGCTCTTGAAGAAGATCGTCTTGGTCAAGTCAGAGATCT
>CAZYHE010000500.1:2553-4045 GCA_964647225.1 uncultured Anaerolineales bacterium | reverse complement strand
CGGCTCCTGGAAGATCATGGCGATCTGCCCGCCGCGGATGCTCCGCATCAGGTCGCCGTCGGGGTTGAGGGTGGTGATGTCAATCACCTCCTCGTTGCCATCCGGCTTCTGCCAGTGGTAGAGGATCTTCCCGCCGACGATCTTGCCGGGCTTCTGGAGCAGGCGCAGCGCCGACAGGCTGGTGATGGATTTGCCGCAGCCGCTTTCGCCCACCACGCCGAGTGTGTGGCCGCGCTTGATATCGAATGAGACCCCATCCACCGCGCGCACCAGGCCACGGCCGGTGTAGAAATAGGTCTTCAGGTCCTGCATTTCCAGCAGCAGGTTGTCGTCTTGCATTCGGTAACTCCTCGATGCGACCTTCGAGGTCTCGCAGACCTCGAAGGTCTTCAGTGTCTCATTCCCCGGCAAACGGGTCGGCCGCGTCGCGCAGGCCGTCGCCCACGAAATTGAACGACACAACTGTCACCAGCACGAACAGCGCCGGGATCAACGACCACGGCTGCTGGAGCAGCACCCGCACCTGTTGGGCTTCGTTCAGCAACACCCCCCAACTCGTCAGCGGCGGCCGGATGCCGAGGCCCAGGAAGCTGAGCGCCGTCTCACCCAGGATCATGCCGGGGATCGCCAGGGTGGCGATCACCAGCACGTGGCTGAAGGTGTTGGGCAGCAGGTGGCGGGACAAAATGCGGAAGGTGTTACAGTTGGTGTAGCGCGCCGCGGTGACGAAATCGGACTCGCGCAGCCCCAGCACGATGCCGCGCACCTGCCGCGCCAGCCCACCCCATGTGACCAGCGAGAGTACGATCGCGATCCCAAAGTAGATCTTGATCGGGTCCCAGTTGGAAGGCACGGCCGCGGCCAGTGCCAGCCACAACGGGATTTGCGGGATGTTGGAGATCACCTCGATGGTGCGCTGCACGACCATGTCAATCGTGCCCCCGAAATAGCCGCTGACCGTCCCCAGGAACGCGCCGAGGGTCAGGCTGAGGAGCACGCCGACCAGGCCGACGGTGAGCGAGATTTGCGACCCCCAGATGATGCGCGAGAAGAGATCCCGGCCGTTGCGGTCGGTGCCCATGATGAAGATGCTGCCCGGCTCGCCGACGATAAAGAGATGCAGATTGGTTTCGATCAGGCCGAACAACTTGTGCGTCTCGCCGGGCGCGATGAAGTTGAGCGGATAGATCTCGTTCGTGTTGGGAACGTAGATCTTTCTGAAGGTGTTCGGATCGGTCTTGGAGGTTTCACCATAGACAAACGGCCAGACGACGCGGCCGTCGCGGGTGAAGTGAATCACGGTAGGCGGCGCGCTGACGAACCGCTCGTGCGTCGTCGAAACGCTGTAGGGTGCGACGAAGCCGGCGAAGAGCATGACCGTGTACATGAAGATCAGCACGATCATGCCCGTGATGGCAAGCCGATTGCGGCTGAAGCGCAGCCACATGAGCTGGCGGACGGTCAGCAAGGCTCGGCGTTCTTCTTCGCTGAG
>CAZYHE010000500.1:0-2453 GCA_964647225.1 uncultured Anaerolineales bacterium | reverse complement strand
GTCGCCTGGATGAAGAGCGGGCCGAGGGTCGGCAGGCCGATCACCTGCTCGACGATGGCCGTGCCGCTGAGCAGCCAGGCCAACACCCCGCCCAACGCCATCACCAACGGGTGAAAGGCGTTGCGCACGGCGTGCCGCCAGATCACCATGCGTTCGGGCACCCCCTTGGCGCGCGCCGCCTGGACGTAGTTGACGCGCAGCTCATCGAGCAGATTGCCGCGCATCACGCGCATCACCCAGGCCATGCCGGAGAAAACCACCGCGCCCACCGGGATGACCAGGTGTTTCGCCAGGTCGGCCACTTTCGCCAACGACCAGGGCGCGGTCGCGTATTGGGCGGAGAAGAGGCCTGTATAAACGTCACCGGTGAGCTGCCATGTCGCCACGATCATCACCAGGGCGACCAGGAATGCCGGCAGCCCCAGGCCCAAGAAGGCCACGACTGTGAGCACATTGTCGGCGAGCGAGTATTGATGGGTGGCCGAGAAGATCCCGAAGGCGATGCCGATGGCCCACGATAGCAGGAAACAAGGAATCGTGAGGGCAAGCGTCAGCGGCAACCGCTGCGCGATCATGTCCTTGACGGGCCTCTGGTAGTAAAAAGAGTCGCCGAAATCGCCGCGCACAAAGCGGCTGATCCAGGTGATGAAACGTTTGTACGCCGGATCATCCAACTGGTAGACCCTGCGCAATTCTGCGCCCCGGTCTCGGGCGCCCGATTGGCCCGACGCTTCGAGCTGCGCGATGTAGCGGGTGACATAATCACCCTGGGGCAACTCCATGGTAATGAAGCCGATGATCGCGATGATAAAAAGGATCGGGATCGAGATCAACAGACGCCGGATGATGTATTCGAGCATGGCTCCTCCTCAGTCAGGGCAGGCGCATGGGGAGCGTGGAGATCGGGTCTTACAGCCGTGCAATGGCCTTTACGGATTCGAGGCTTTAGCCGGTGGCGCTGATTGCACTCGTCAGCCACCAAACCGGCTAAAGCCGCTATTCCAGATTACAGGTTACACTTTCCAGAAGAACTGCTCGGGATCGGCGGTGCCGGGGAAGGAGAGGTCCCAACCGGCAACCAGGCCGAAGGTCGGCACATTGCGGAATTTGTTCTTGACCGCCAGCGGGCTGGGGTGTTCACCGACGGTGCCGATGGAGATCGGGCCGCCGTCAATATGCACCTTGTATGCCTCCAACAGCTTCTGCTGGCGCAGCACCGGGTCCACGGTCGTGATGACCTCGGTGTACTTTTTCAGCAGGGTGTCCAGCATGGAGCCGGGCCGCGGGGCCACGCCTTCCTTGCCGCCCGTCTGATACCAGAGGCCAATGCGCGCGCCGCCCACCGCATAGGTAACGCCTTCGTTCGGCGCCCATACTGGCGTGGCCGAAACCAGGCCCCAAGCCGCCGCGCTGCCCCACGAGCGGATCATGATCTCGCCGTTCATGGTCTTCTGGCTGACGACGCTGCCTTCTTCTGTGGAGATCGTGACCTTGAGACCGAGCGCTTCCCAGTCCTTCTTGTACAGCTCGGTGGCGTCAATGGACTGGGTATCGCCGGCCACGCAGGTGATGATCAGTTCCAGTGGTTTGCCATCGGGCCGCGTGCGGAGCTTACCGTCCGGGCCCATCTTCACACCGGCCTCGTCCAACAGCGCCGCGGCCTTCTTCGGATCGTAATCCGCGTAAGCCTTCTCCCACCGCTGGTACACATCCTTGCCTTCGCGGGTCTGGAACTCCGGGCTTTCGGGGCTGAGCGCCGCCTGGCGGGGCTTGGCCAAGCCCAGGCTGACCACTTCGTTGATGCGGTTGCGGTTGATGGCGTAGGAGAGCGCCTGGCGGAACTTCTGGTCGTACATCAGATCCACGATCCCCTTGTCGGGGTAGTCGTAGTAGAGGATGATCCAGGGCCAGGCGTAGTCGCCGCGGTTCCACATCATGGTGCGATAGTCGCCCTTCTTCTCGTTTTCCTTCAGCACCGACACGTTCTTGATGGGGTAGTCGCGGATTTGGAAATCAATTTCGCCGGCGATGGTCTTCAACAGGAGCAGCTCGGTCCAGTTGGTGCCGGTCGGCGCGATCTTGATATCGATCTTGTCAATATAGGGCAACTGGTTGCCTTCGGGGTCCACCTTCCAGAAGTACGGATTGCGCTCCAGCAATATCGAATCGCCGGATTTGAAGGCGGCCGGCTTCCAGGCCCAGATCACCGGCCGGTCCAGGTACTGCAATGGGTTGTTGTAGCGCGCCAGGATTTCCTTCGCATCGGGGTACTTGTTGTTCACCGAGGGATGGAACTGCTTCATGTAATGCGACGGAATCAGGTGGCGCGCCGAGTTGCCGTAGCCGCGCACGCTGTAGTCCACGAACAGTGGGGTGGGCGCCGCAAAGGTGAGCTTGACGGTGTAGTCGTCAACCTTATCCATCTTCAGCGGCTTGCCGTCCGTCCGGTAGCC
>CAZYHE010000499.1:0-4073 GCA_964647225.1 uncultured Anaerolineales bacterium | reverse complement strand
CCGTACAGCCCAGAACCAAAGCCGCGATCACAGACAGCAGGATCAAGACGAATAGCGGTCGTGCGAATTTGCCTTTCATCGTGTTCTCCTCCAAAAAGAGCGTGTCAGCTTGCAGTTAGGTCCGACACACGTGGGGCTGTCCGTTGGATTCCCAATCCGATGGTACAGTCACCCCGCACTTGTCGGTGGGTGCAGGTATCGCCTCAAGGTCGCATCAGTGGGATTGTTCCTCCTGTGTGTACAGATAGCTACTTAGCGTTGATCATCTTGGGATCGAGCGCATCGCGCAGCCCATCGCCCATCAACGTGAACCCCAACATCGTCAGTGCGATCATCAGGGCCGGGAAGAGAGCCAGGTGCCAGTAGTAGGTCATATTGGTGATGCCGTCCCGCCCCAGCATCTGGCCCCAACTGGGCATAGGGGGATTAATGCCCACGCCGAGGAAGCTCAACGAAGCCTCGGCGAAAATAGCGATCGGGATGCCGAAGGTCAGGGCGATGATGATCGGCGCCAGGGCATTGGGCAGCAGGTGCGACCGGAAGATGCGCCACGAACTCGCGCCGATCATCCGCTCCGCCTCGATGAACTCTTTCTCGCGCAGCGCCAGGAACTGCGCCCGCGTCAGCCGGCACACACTGATCCAGCTCGTCAGGCCGATCGCCAGCATGACGTTCCAAAAGCCGGCGCCCAACCGGGCCATGATCAGAAATGCAAAGAGCAGCGTCGGGATCGCCGACATGACATCCACCAGCCGCATCACCACGAAGTCGGCCCGGCCGCCCCACCAGCCGGCAATGCCGCCCAGGGGAATGCCGATCCCCAAGGCGACGAGTGAGGCCAGGAGACCGATGCTGAGCGAGATGCGCGCCCCGAAAACGATCCGGCTATACACGTCGCGGCCGTTGAGATCCGTCCCCATCCAGTACTTCGCGTCGGGGAAAGCGCCCGTCGGCCCATAAAAGCCCTTGTTGTAGGGCGTGCGCGCGATCAGCGGTTGGGGCGCGCGCCCCAGCGGCAGCGCGATGAGCCAATCATCGGCGAAGACGGCGGTGATCGTCAGCAGTATGACGATCACCATCCCCACGATTGCCAGCTTGTTTTTGGCAAAGCGGCGCACCGCATCGCGGCCCAGGCTCCGGGGCTGGCGGCTGAGGTCGCGCAGATCGGCGTGGTCTCGATATTCCTCTGCGGTGGCCGGCGCCACGAGCAAGTCACTACGGTCCAGGTCAGTTGGCATGGCGTTGTCTCAACATTCATTCAGGCGCGAGGCAGGGGCGGGTTTTCTCACATTCCCTACAGTTTTTATTTCAGGCGGATGCGCGGATCAACGAAAACGTACAGCACATCGGTAATCAGATAGGTGATCGCGATCAGCACGGCCCACAGCATCGTCAGGCCGATGATCATCGGGTAGTCGCGGTCGAACGTGCTCGTCACCCAGAACTTGCCCAGCCCCGGCACCCGAAAGATCGCCTCGATGAAGATGGAGCCGGTGATCAGGTCGGGCACCAGCGGCCCGAAGACGGTCAGCAGCGGGATCATGGCGTTGCGGAGGATGTGGCGCAGCATGACGTTGCGCTCGTTGAGGCCTTTGGCGCGCGCGGTGCGGACATAATCGGCGCGCATCACCTCGATGACGGCGGCGCGCGTGTAGCGGGCGACGGTCGCCATCGGCGCCAGCGAGTAGGCCAGCACCGGCAGGATCCACTGCTGGGGGGTATCCCACCCGCCCGTCGGCACCCACTTCAAGGCCAGCGCAAAGATCAGGATGAACAAAATCCCCCACACGAAGTGCGGCATGACGAAGCCCAGGGTCGAGACCAGCGTGACGATGTAGTCCAGCAAGGTGTTCTGTTTGAGCGCCGCGATGATGCCGAGCGGCAGGCCGGTGGCGAACGCCACGACCAACGCCATCAGCCCCAGGTGCGCGGTGACCGGCCACGTGCGGCCGATCAAGCCCAGGACGCTCTCATCAGGGTGCTTGAATGACATGCCGAGGTCCAGCCGGGCGACGCCGGAGATCCAGGTCACATATTGCTGCCACAGCGGCTTATCCAGCCCATAGCGCGCCTTCAACGCGGCAAGCTGCGCCTCGGAAAAGGGGCGTTGGCCCTCTTTCCACGGCCCGCCCGGCACCTCGTGCATCAGCGCAAAGGTAAGCATCGAAAGAACCAGCAGCACCGGGATCAGCCCGGCCAGCCGCAACAAGATGTATCGTGCCATTCACCGCTCCTCAGCCAAAAATCGTAACTATTCGGCCAGCGCCAGGATGCGCGGCAGGCCCACCCGCGCGCCATACTCGCCCCGCGAGCGTTTCGCAGGCGTGGCCGGCGGAAAGCTCGCCAGCCAAACGCTGCGCGCGTCGAAATCAAAGGTCAGGCAAACGGTCCAGCCTTCATGGCTGGCAGCAGGTTCGGGGCTGGCTGGCATGGACAGACTCCCGGCACGCCAGGGCATCAGCGTCACACGTAGCGCAAATCGGCCAGCAGGCAAGTACAGCGATGTAATTTCTGCTGAGGGGTCAGACCGTTGTTTGTGGATAGAGCAACGAGCTCATTTCAGATGGATTATAAAGACATTTCCGAGATTGTCAATTAGCCGGAAGCGTGTAACGTTTGTCGCGTAACGCCGCCCCGCGCGGGCGAAGACAAGCCGTGTCTTTGACGCCACGCTCCATCTGATGTATAAGAAGCCCAGAGCTTCAGCAAATGAGGAGGAGATCCATGAAGATTCTGGTACTGGGCAGTGGGCTGATGGGGCCGGCGGCCGCGTTCAACGCGCTGACCGACCCGCTCGTGACGCAGGTCTGCCTGGCCGATGTAAGTCCGGCGCAACTGGCGCAGGCGCAGGCCAAGCTGGCCGACGGTTCCAACCGTCTGACCACCGCGGTGCTCGATCTGAACGACCAGGCCGCGGCCATCCGGCTGCTGAGCGGCTTCGACGCGGTCCTGGCCGCGCTGCCGAAACAGGCCATCCCGGCCGGCATCCGCGCGGCCATCGCCGCCAAGAAGCCGCTGGTAGATCTGAGCCAGCCCGTGGACGCCGACGCGCCGGGGCTGATCGCCGAGGTGCAAGCCGCGGGCGCGCTGGTCATCCCCGGCTGCGGCGTCGAGCCGGGCCTCACCGAGATCATGGCGCGCTACTTGGCCGAGAAGCTGGATCGCGTGGACGAGCTGCACATCCAGTGCGGCGGCATCCCCGAAAAGCCCGCGCCGCCGCTCGGCTACAAGATCGTCTTCGGCGGCCGCCAGATGCCGTTGCGCGACTTCGACGGTCACACGGTCGAGGGCGGCGTCCTCAAGAAGGTCGCCCGCTACTCCGGCGTCGAGCCGACGACCTACGCGGGCGTGGGCGACCTGGAAGCCTGGCAAGAAAATTTCATGCCGTGGCTGCTCGATCTCGATGCGCTGAATGGCTTGCAGACCGGCACGCAAAAGACGGTGCGCTGGCCCGGCTATGCGGCGAAGGTGACGGCGCTCAAGGAGCTGGGCCTGCTGAGCGAAAAGCCGATTGACGTGGATGGCGTCAAGGTCGCGCCGAAGAAAGTGCTCGACGCGGTGCTTTATCCGCATGTGCGGCTGGAAGAGGGGGAGCGGGACATCACGGTCTTCCGGGTGGAAGTGATCGGCGTGAAGGACGGCCGGCCGCGGCGCTACAAGATTGACATGGTGGATCGCTACGACACGGTACACGATTTCACCTCGATGGCGCGCACGACCGCGTTCACCGGGGCCATCGTCGCCCGCATGGTCGCCCGTGGCGATCTCAAGGCGACCGGCTGGCAGACCCCGGAGCGCCTGATCACCGGGCCGCTGTTCGACCGCCTTGTGCAGGAGTTGGCGGCCGTCGGCGTCGTGTTCGAGATGACGACGGAGAAGGTTGAGCGGTTGGCTGGGGCATAAGTCAACGGGACGCGGACTACGCGGATATCGCGGACGACGCGGACAAGCTCCCTTCTATCCGCGTTCTCCGCGTCGTCCGCGTCCCGTTTTCAATGATGGCCGTGCTGGCAGGCCTGCCCCGCCTCGATCAGCCCGATGATCGTGTCCACGTCGTACACCGCGCCGGCCCA
>CAZYHE010000498.1:1705-4077 GCA_964647225.1 uncultured Anaerolineales bacterium | reverse complement strand
GCAGACCCAACCCGGTCAGCGCGGCCAGATCGAGCGGCAGCCAGCGCGAGAACGCGCAGGTCAGGGCCAACGCAGCCGCCAGCGCGTAGCAAAGGATGTCCCGCGCACCGAGAATGGTCCGCAGATGGCGCAGATGCCCGCGAATGCTCGTAGTAGCGACTTCAGTCGCCCCGTGCCGCGCCGGACGACTGAAGTCGTCACTACGAACATTCATATCGGCCCGGAAAAACCGCGGCGTCCCGACCAGCCACAGCCAGGCGACCGCCACGCCGGCGGCGGCCAGGAGCAGCGCGCGCCAATCGAGCCACGCGGCCAGGCCGCGCGGCGGCGTCTCGCGCACCTGGATGCCGCGCAGCGCCCACTGGCCCCACCCGCCGTGTGCCTCGATGATCCCCTGGTGCCGGCCGGGGACGAGACCCTGCGCCAGCGGGATCACGCGCGTCTCGGCCAACGGATCGTACAGGACGAGATACGCCGCACCCGACTCGTCGCGCGGGAGCGCGCCGGCGGGCTGGCCGTCTATCCAGACGCGGTAAAACGCCCAGTACGGCCCGCCCTGGATGCGCAGCGCGACCTCGGAACCCGTGAAGTCGAAGGCCAACAGATCGCCGTCGGCGCGCGGATCGGCCGCCGCCGCCGTCACGCGCCAACCGGGACTGTAGTACACGGCCGGGTGATCCGGCGCGTGATCACCCGCGGGGAGGACGCGCGGCGCATCAGCCGCCTGCGTCAGCGCGGCCCAGACCGGCCGCGGGCGGCCATGCCCGGAACTGCGGGGCACGCTGTCGGGGGCGCACAGGCTGAATCCCGTCCACGGATCGCCGGCCGGCCGCGTGGGGCAGTTCGCCGCCCAGATGAGCGGGCCGAGCCACGGCCAGCGCGTGGCCGCCAACTCGACCGCCTGACCGGCGTAAGCCGCCTGCTGCGCGTCATTCACCTGGCCCCACGGCGAGGCCGGCCCGGCCCACCCCACGGGCGGTGCGTTCCAGCCGAACGCCGTGGCCCAGACGCGCTTGGCGCCGTCCCCGTGGCGCACCATCACCTCCCGGAGGAGGGTCGCACGGGCGAAGTTAAGCGCGGCGGGGCTGGCCGGCGCATCGGGCGGGCTGGCGAAGCCAAATGGCTGCGCGGCCACGACGTCGAACCAGGACTGCGCGGCCGCGGCGTAGAGCGCATCCAGGAACGCCACATCGCTCATGTTGGCGCCGCCCGGCTCGGTGTTGGGCGCGAGGGCCGCCAGCACGATCCGGGCATCGCCATCCGCCGCCCGGATTTGCAGCGCGGCCTCACGCAGCAAGCCCGCGTAATCCTCCGGCGACACCGGTCGGCGGCCCCAATGCGGCGCGATGTTCGGCTCGTGCCAGACCTGGTAGGCGTCCACCTGCCCGCCGTAGCGCCGGGCGACGGCGGCCGCGAATGCACCGAAATCGGCGCGCTCCTGGGGCGGCGCCAGGGGATTGTCGGCATCGCCCGGCCGCCGCGCCCAGGCCGGCGTGCCGTTCAGGACCACCAGCGGTTGCAACTGCGGCGCGGCCCGCAACTGGGCGAAGACGCCATCGTAGACACGCCAATCGAACCGGCCCGGCTGCGGCTCGACCTGATCCCAGGCAATCACGAAGCGCACCCAACGGGCGTCAGACTGCGCCAGCGCCGACAGGGTGTCAGGCAAACGGGCATCGGCAAGCTCGCCGGCATCGAGGTTGACCCCGACCGCACCGGCCAACGCGCTCTCCCCGGCGTGGGTCGCAGGAGTGGCTGACCGCGGCCCGCGCCAAGCCAGCAACGCGGCGGCCAAAAACAGCGCCGCAATGACAGGCAGGCCGATCCACAGCACGCGCCGGCGATGAGAGGCTGAAGACATGGCTACAATAGTACCATGATCTGGCGAGTTGCGCAACGCACGCGCGGCGGTTGCGCAGTCTGTGGCGACCGAGGTCGCGGCTAAAGAGCCTGCGGCTGGGATGTCGGCCTGCGCCGACTGAGTGGCGTCCACGTAGGTGGACGCCCGGTGCCGTAGCGCCCCTTAGCCGCGATTTCAATCGCCAACCGAAATGCTGATCCAATTCGATTATTCGATCAGTTGACGCTCTGTCTTCCAGGTGCTACAATCCGTACAAGATACTTTCTGCCTGGAAGAACAAGGCCCTGTGTGACGGAGGCTGATCCATGATTCCCATTTTACCACGCACCGTCGAAGCCGCCTATGAAAACGGCCTGTTACGTCCGTTGGAGCCGATCCAAGATAGCAGCAACCAAGTCTATCTTGTGACCATCCTGGATCTCGACGCTTTTCGCGCCAAGACGCGGCCAGGACAGAACCAAAGTTTGCGCGGCAAATATCGTGGCTACCTGAGTAGCGCAGACGAGTTCGC
>CAZYHE010000498.1:0-1605 GCA_964647225.1 uncultured Anaerolineales bacterium | reverse complement strand
ACCAAAGTTTGCGCGGCAAATATCGTGGCTACCTGAGTAGCGCAGACGAGTTCGCACGCGACAAGCGGACTGAGAAAACACTGGAGTTATGACGCCATGATGGCAGAGACTGATCTGGGCGAACATGAGTTTGACCCGATAGAACAGGACGGCAAAGCACGGTTCTGGTGGATCAGGTAGCACAAGAGAGGTGATCGCCGATGACCGATCTCATCCCCGCGGCCGCGCCGCTGACCGGCAAGTCGCTCTTTTCGCTGCACTACCTGGCGTCGCGGCTGCCCAGCCACCCCGAATGGGCCGAAGACCCGACCGCAGCGTTCGGCGCGGTGGCCGCGTTGTGGGCGAAGGCGCAACGTTACGGCGCGGCCTGGAACGAAGCGCAGACCGAAGACGAGTTCGTCAAGCCGGTGCTGGCCCTGTTGGGCTGGAGCTACATCCCCCAGGTCAAGAACAGCCGGGGCGGCCGCGTCAATCGGCCCGACTATGCCCTCTTTCCCGATGAAGCGACCAAGAACGCCGCGTATCCCCACCAGGGCGACGATGATCCCTTTTACAGCCGCAGCCTGGCGATTGCCGAGGCGAAGTATTGGGGCCGGCCCCTCAGCCGGAAGGACGCCAGCGGCCGCGATACCTGGAAGAGCGACAACAACCCCAGCCACCAGATGGTCAGCTACCTGGTGGGCACGCGCTGCCCGTGGGGCATCCTCACCAATGGTCGCACCTGGCGCCTCTACAGCCGGGAGGTCAGCAGCACCGCCAGCGAGTTCTACGAGGTTGATATCGGGCTGGTGTTCGACAACTTACTCCCCCTTGCCTCGCAGGAGAGGGGGCCGGGGGGTGAGGTCGGCGGCCCCACACCTGAACAACTGGCCGATTTCAAACGCTGGTGGCTCTTCTTCCGCCGTGACGCTTTCTTGCCGGATAGCGCCGGCCGCGCCTTCGTGCAGCGGGTGCGCGAGGGTTCGGCCACCTACGCCAAGCGCGTCAGCGACAAGCTGAAGGAGTTGGTCTTCGACGAGGTAATGCCGGAGATCGCCGGTGGTTTCGTGGCCTACCGCCGCGAGCAGATGGGCATCCATGAAGAAACCAGCGCCAGCCTGCGGCAGATCTACGCCGCCGGCTTGAGCCTGCTCTACAAGCTGCTGTTCGTGCTCTATGCCGAGGCGCGCGACCTGCTGCCGATGCACAACCCCGCCTATCGCGAACAGAGCCTGACCAGCCTGGCAGAGTGGGCGGCGGAGCGGGCCGACCGCGGGCTGCCGTTGAGCGACGCCACCTTTGCCACGCCGCGCTACGAAACGCTGCTGGCCCTCTTCCGGCGCATTGACCGCGGCGACCCCCGCCTGGGCATCCCGCGCTATGACGGCGGTCTCTTCAGCGCGGCCACGCCCGAAAACCAATTCCTGGAACGCCACAAGTTGAGCGATCGCGTGGTGGCGCGCGCCGTGGACATCCTGGTGCGCGATGCGGGCGAGCCGGTGGACTACACCTACATCAGCGTGCGCAACCTGGGGACGATTTACGAGGGGCTGCTGGAAAACCGGCTGGAGATTGCGGACAGCGTGCCCCGCAGTTCCGGGCATTGCGAATTGACGATTGCGGATT
>CAZYHE010000497.1:0-4090 GCA_964647225.1 uncultured Anaerolineales bacterium | reverse complement strand
CCGTTCCTGGATCGCAGTCACACCGCCCGGCGCAGCGCCAACCACGAGGCGAGCGATCTGTTCACGACGTTGGTCAGCGCGGGGGTGCGCACGATCACCTTCACCCGCGCCCGCGTCATCGCCGAGCTGCTGCTGCGCTATGCGCGGGACGCGCTGCGACGCAACCGCGCCACGGCCGGCCTGGCCGAACGCATCGCAGCCTACCGGGCCGGCTATCTGCCGGAGGAGCGCCGGCGGATCGAGCAGGAGTTGTTCGGCGGCCGGCTCCTGGGGGTGACGGCGACGAATGCGCTGGAATTGGGGATTGACGTGGGCGGGCTGGACGCCGCGCTGCTCGTCGGCTATCCGGGCACCATCGCCAGCCTGTGGCAGCAGGCCGGCCGCGCCGGCCGCGGAGATGATCCCGCCCTCGCGATGCTGATCGGGCTGGACAACCCGCTGGATCAACACTACATGCGCCACCCGGCCGATCTCTTGGGCCGGCCCCACGAGAACGCGCTGCTCGATCCCGACAACGTCTATATCCTCCAGCGCCATCTGCCCTGCGCCGCACACGAGACGCCGCTACGAGTATCAGAAGACCCTGCGGGTCTGGCAGACCCACAGGGTCTCACCCCAGACGATGAGGCGCTGTTCGGCCCTGGCTTCGTAGACGCGATGGTGGCGTTGGAGGAGAGCGGCGCGCTGCGCTTCACCGGCGAGCGCTGGGTGTACACCCGCGGCGATTACCCGGCGCAAGATGTCAGCCTGCGCGACGCCGAGGGGGATCGCTTCGCCATCCTGAACGAAGCCAACACGTACCGGATGCTGGAGGAGATCAGCAGCAGCACCGCGCCGTTCCGCGTTCATCCGGGCGCGATCTATCTGCACCAGGGCGACTCGTACCTGGTCACGGAGTACAACGCCGAGCTGCGCCATGCCATCGTGAAGCCGGTCAACGCGGACTATTACACCCAGCCGCGCGAGGTGAACGATGTGCGTATCGTGCGCTCGATCCAGCATCGGGTGTTGCCGAGCGCCGCGGCCTTCCTGGGGAAAGTGCGGGTGCGCGGTCAGGTGATCGGCTTCCGCCGCCTCCAGCAATTCACCGAGGCGGTGCTGGGCGAGGAACCGCTGGAGATGCCCGTCACCGAGTACGAGACGGTCGCGCTCTGGTGGAATCTCCCGCCGGAACTGCCCGCCGAGCTGGCCTTGCGCGGGCTGGACTTCCTGGGCGGCATCCATGCCATCGAGCACGCGGCCATCGGCATCCTGCCGCTCTTCGCCATGTGCGATCGGTGGGACATCGGCGGGCTGAGCACCCCGCGCCATCCCGACACCGACGCGGCGCAAATCTTCATCTACGACGGCTTTCCGGGCGGGGTGGGCATCGCGGAGAAGGGGTTCGAGCTGCTGCCGGAGTTGTGGGCGGCTGCGCTGGACGTGATCCGCGGCTGCCCGTGCGAAGGCGGCTGTCCAAGTTGCGTACAAAGCCCGAAGTGCGGCAACTTCAACCAACCGCTGGACAAACAGGCCGCGCAGGTGATCCTGCGCCGGCTGTTGGCCGGGAGTCAAGCATCACCACAAAGCCGCTAACATGATGGGATCGGCGGTCAGCGCACGTCTGCGGTCACATGACGCAGCACTTGATCGGCCCACTGCTTCGCCTGCACCGCCAGCAGGCTGCGCTGGAGCGGGCTGTGTTGCGCCTCGGGCCAGGCCCGGCGCCAAAGCGCCAGCAACGCTTGCATATCCACCCACTCCGCGGCCACCTCAACCGGCGCGTCGGCCGCGGTCCACTCGATCAGATCACCGCCGGCGACTTCGCAGTCCTCTACCTCGACTCGGTTGGTCAATCAGATTTGTAACTCAAAAAACGCGCCGCGCCCAAATGCGCACACGCAACTCCTCGCCAATCAACGCAAACTCCGGCTCGCGACCGGCCAACTGGCGCGACAGGCGGACGATCAAACGCGGCACCCCGGTGCCGATGGCACTCATGTAGCCCAATTGTGTGAGCAGGGTTGCGATCGCCCGGTTGCGCTCGGCATGGACCCCCAGCTTGATGTTGTCCAGCGTGATCGAATTGGGCAGCCGGCCAGGGCTGCGCACCTCGATGCGATCGCTGAACAGGAAAACCCGAATTTGGGACCCGCTCAAGCTATAGTCCCGGTGGGCGATCGCATTGACGACCGCCTCGCCCAATGCCTTGCGATCATACAGCACGATGTCCTCGCGGCCAAAGCCGTGTTCGCGCGCGGGCATCCGAATGTTGCGTTCCAAGAAGACGCGCGTATCGTCAATAATATCCGGCAGCCGGCCCATGATCTCGCGGCGATCCAAGATGTCCGAATCCTCATCGCTGCCGGCAAAAGCCACGGCCGACAGGCGGCTTTGCGGCAGCCAACGCTGCGGCGCTTGGCCGAAGATCAACAGTGCGGCGATGCTGAGCGCCTGCTCGCCGTCGAGGTCGTGCAACAGCCGCAGATTGCGCAACAACTGCGGGAGATCCAGGCCGCTCTGCGCCAATTGTTCCGCCAACGTCAGGCCGAACTGGACGCGATGATAAGCCTCGAAAGCCGGCAGAGAAAGCTCGGCCACCGTGGCGCCGAACACCGGGCTTTCATCGTAATGCAACTCGCCGGCAGCCTGGGCGATGCGCATCAACTCGCGGCCTGTGGCGTCTTTCTTGTCCCGCCCCACGCGCACGTAAAAACGGCCGCCGGCCGTCCGATAGGGCTTCAGTCGGTTGAGCGCCGGTTTGACAGTCAACCTGAGAATGGTCCGGTTGGTCAGAGTGAATTGCTCGATGATCGGGCTGACGGGGGGGATGCAGCGATCGCGACAAAGGTTGGTCAAGGTCTGAAAGACCGCGTCGGGATCAGCCACACCCACAATGCGGCCATCATCTTCGACGCCGACATAGAGCGTCCCACCATCGCTGTTAGCGAATGCCACGATCTCACCGGCTACGCTTTCCTGGTTATCTATCAGCCGCTTGAATTCCTGCTCCTGGCCCTCGCCCGCTGCGATCATGCGGAGCAGATCAACTTCTTCCAATATCGCCATCATCTGAGCTATCCCCCTGGCGCAATCTCACCGTGAGTCCACGCACTGGGACACATCATACACCCGCAAGCGCCAAAAACACAACACGGCCACGGCGTCCCGCGCCGACCTGCAAAAACAACAAAGCTGTTGCTGCCCCGCGGACTACTGCTTCGCCAGCTACCCTTTCCCCGCGTCATCTTGTGTCACCCACTCTCTGTTCCATCACCACCGCCCGCACGCGATACGCCTCTCGCATCGCCGCGCCAAAAGACAGGCACAGTTTGTCCGCGAACTGCGGCGCGGCCACTATACCCCTAGCCCCATCTCAAACCTGCGCCGGCTGCAACCGGCCCCGAAAAAGGGACGGCGTGATTGACTCCAGATCGTCGGGACGCCGGCCGCCGCCGCGACCTGGCCCTGGCGCAGAAAAAAGGAAAGCGCGGCGACCCCATTGTCCACCGCGCCGCGGCCTGCGCCGCCGGGCAGGTCTCCCCCGGGATACCGGCCCGTTCAAGATGTAGCGCGCCGGTCGGGGGCGCTTTCTTTCACTTTGTGCGGTGAGTTTGCAAAATTCGTGGTGGCTACTTTCATAGAAGTCAAAAGGCAGATATCGGAGGTCAGGGATCAGACGGGCGTAGTGTAGATGTCGAATTCAGTGACGCGGCGCCAGTCGCTGTCCAGGGTGGCGACCGCAGTGACGCCGAGCCGTTCAGCTTCCGCACAGATCAGGGCGTCTTGGGGCAGAAGGTGATAACGCGTAATGAAGTAGCGGAGGCGTTCGTCCGGTGCGCTGATTTTGCTGCCAGCAGCCTGATTCTGCTGATCTGCCAACGTTACAGGAATCGTCGCCAGTAGCACATCGAAACGGCCCAAATCCGACAATCCCTGCTTGAGGATGTCTGGCTGCCGCTTGAAGAACGCCAGCCAATTGGCCGGACGCGTTGCTGGATTCAGCGTTTCCCAAGTCCGCCGCAAGCGGCTCGTTTGAATAACGTGATAACATTATAGGCAATACCGCAAAAGTCACTATTGACTTGACAAGCGGGGGACTTATGGCACA
>CAZYHE010000496.1:0-4102 GCA_964647225.1 uncultured Anaerolineales bacterium | reverse complement strand
GAAGCCTCGCCGGCCATCGCCGACCTGGACGGCGACGGCTGGCTTGATATCGTCGCCGGCTCATGGGATGGCCGCATGTACGCATGGGATCGCCACGGCGCGCTGCTGCGGGGCTGGCCGCAAGCGGCCGGGGATCAGTTCATCTCCTCGGCCGCGCTGGTGGATCTGACCGGCGACGGGCTGCCGGACGTGGTCGCAGGATCGAAGGACGGCTATCTCTACGGCTGGGATGGCTTTGGCCGGACGCTCCCCGGCTTCCCGATCCACCTGGCCGCGCACGTCTTTTCATCGCCGTGGGTGGGCGATCTCGACGGGGACGGCCGGGCCGATGTGGTGGTGGGCGCGAACAACGGCATCCACCTGCTGCGCGACGTAGGGCCGCTGGGGCCGGCGGTCTGGCCGCGCTTCCACCGCGACGCGCGCAACACCGGCTATGCGGAGTCCGCGCCATGAAACTTTTGGGGCGCATCGCTCGGCCAGCCATGATCGCGTTGATCCTCTTGGCCGCGACTTGGTTTGTCGTCAAGGAAGCCATCGAGCCGCACTGGACGATCCGCCTGGCCGACCTGATCTGGCCCGGCCCGCCGCCCCTGGCCTTGCCGCTGGACGACCGGCTGGCGCTCCACCTTTACACCGACACCCGACCCCACGTCGGCAAGATCACGCCGGTGCAGAAAGGGGCGGCGTTGGCGCACGATGGCCGGGAGTTGATCGAGGAAGGCTACGGCTTCGGCGCGCCGATCGTGATCTGGGGGGGCCGCGCCTATCTTTCGCAGCACGCTGAGGTGGCGCCCGGGACGGACGGACGGAGCGCGACCAAACGCTTTCGGATGGACATTGAAGATACGTGGACCGAGCTTCTGCGGCCCAAGTATCGGCCGGTTGCGCCGCTCTGCACGGTCGTGTTCACTTACACAGTAACCGGGCCAGGCAGCCTGGAGATTGCCGCGGACTTCAGCGGGCTTACGGTCACGCCGGAACTGGTGTATCTGACCAACGAACAGGGGGCCAACCATTTCCGCCGCTACAGCGACTCGACCGGGGTGGATCGCGTGCTGATTGATGCGCCGGACACGCCCGATCAGTGGGTGCTTACGCACGCGGCGCGCGCCTGCTTCACCTCGGCGGAACGCAAGCTCCGCTTCTGCGTGGAAACTCCGCCCGATCAACCCAAATACATCGGCCGCGAGCGCTACCTGCAGTTTCGCTGGACGGGCGCTTTTGCGCTGTCGTGGGCCGGCGTGGACATCGAGTTGGCGCGGCCGACCGGCGTCTACCGCTACAAGATTAACGTTGAAATCCCGCCGGAAAGCTGATCATGCGCCTTGCCCACAGCTACCTGCTCGTGTGCGCCTTGACGGTCGTGGGACTGGCGTTGCGCTTCTGGCGCTTGGGCGAGATGCCGCTGTTCGGCGATGAGGCCTACTATCTGTTATGGGCCGACCACCTGGCGCTGAGCTACTTCGATCACCCGGCCGGGATCGCATTCCTGCTCAAGCTCAGCACGCTCCTGGGCGGCGCAAGCGAGTTTGGGGTGCGCTGGCTGAACGCCCTCCTGAGCGCGGCCTGCGTGCCCCTGGCCTACGCCGTGGGCCGGCGCTACGTTTCGCCACAGGGCGGCTTGATCGCCGCGGCGGCTGTCGCGCTCGGCCCGGTCTATGTGATCACCGGCCGGGTCGCCTATCCCGACAGCCTGCACAACTTTCTTCTGCTGGTCAGCCTGAGCATCGCCGGCCCGCTCCTGGCTGGCGCACGGGGAAACCCCAAAATATCCACGCGGCGGTGGATCGCTTTCGGCCTGGCGCTGGCCTTCTTGCTGAACGTCAAGCTCACCACCGGATTCTTTGGGATCGCCGTGGCGCTGTACGTGCTGGCCCGGCGCCGGGATCTCCTGCGCGCCCGCGGCCTGTGGCTGGCCGCGTTCTTCGGCCTGCTCGGCGCCGCGCCGATCCTCATCTGGAACGCCGGCCACGACTGGGGGATGCTGCGGCTGACGGTGCAACAAGGCGCCAATTACGGCCTGCCCGCGCCGGCCTTGCCCGCGGCCTGGCTGCACGCCATCCGATATCTTACCCCGCCCGTCGCGTTGCTGGCGGTCATCGCGGCCGCCCGGCTTGCGCGCAGCCGCCTTATGGCTGTATCGAAGTCGCGCAAGTTGGCAACTTGCGCGACAGGCGATGGCTCCCTGTTCCTCGTCATCGCAGCGGCCTGCACGCTCCTGCCCATCCTGCTCAGCGCAGCCAACAGCCCGCGCAACCTGGGGTTTGGCCTACTGCTCCTGTGGCCGCTGGCCGGCATCGGACGCGTGCCAGCCAGCGACCCGACTGACAGCCGCGGCAAGCTGCGGATCGCCGATTGGGCGGTAGCCGCATGTCTGGCCGGATCGGCCATCTACGCGGCCGGCACGACCGCGGCCCTGCTCGGCCCATCCGCCTGGCCGCGCAGTTCCGGGGCATCGGCCATCCGGGCCGACGCGGCCGGCTGGCCGGCCCTGGCGCGTGAAGACATCTTCCCCGAAGGAGTCCCGCTCTTTGCCGTGGATTACAGCATCGCCGGCCAGATCAGCTACTATACGGGGCGGCCGGTCTATTCCGCGGCCGGGCAATTCCGGGCCTGGGGCATCCCCGAAACCGACCGCCTGGTCGTGCTGAGCCAGGGCTTCGTGCCGGAGGAGTTGGTGAAAGCGCAATTGCATGCCGGGTGTTCGCGCGTTGAGCGGGCGAAAAGGCGATTTTTCAACCAGAATGACTTCGCGAAGGAGCTGCGAATCTGGACGGTGCAGGGACGGCGCGCGGCGATGGCGGAAATCGTCACGAGCCTGGACTACCTGACCCTGGCTATGCGGGCCGCCCAGGGTCGCTAACATCCAGCCACGCCGCGATCTCGGCTTGCAGGCTTGCCGGCGATGCCTGGTCTGGGTCGAACCACCGAATGGCTGGATCATCGGGCCGGAACCAAGTGCCTTGCTGGTGAATGAAGCGTCGTGTCTGCTTCTTAATCAGCGCCACAGCTTCGTCCAGCGATAACTCACCCTGCAAAAACTGGCCGATCTGCCGATAGCCGATCCCGCTCATCGCCGGCAGATCGAGGCCATAACCGGCGGCCAGCAGGCGCGCCACTTCGGGCACCAAGCCATCGGCCAGCATACGATCCACGCGCGCATCTACCCGCGCAAAGAGGTCCGGGCGCGGCCGGCTGACGCCGACCTGGAAGATACGATAAGGCGGCGGTGTCTTGCGCTGAAGCTCTGAGATCGGCCGGCCCGTCACCAGGCACACCTCCAGCGCACGGATCACCCGGCGAACATTGCGGTGGTCAATGCGCGCTGCGGCCAGCGGATCGAGCGCGGCCAGCCGTTCATGCAGCGCGACGGGGCCGTCGCGTCCCGCCTCGGCAAGCAAGGCTACACGCAACTCCTGCTGTGGGGCCACCGCCGGGATGTTCCATCCTTCGACCACAGCGTGAATGTATTGCCCGGCGCCGCCGACCAGGAACGGCAGCCGGCCGCGCGCCAGGATCGCATCAATGGCCGCATACGCCAACTGCTGATATTCGGTCACCGAAAGGGTTTGATCGGGGAAGACGATATCGAGCAAATGGTGCGGCACACGGGACTGCTCGGCCCGCGTGGCCTTGGCCGCGCCGATATCCATCCCCCGATAAATCTGCCGTGAGTCGGCCGAGATGATCTCGCCCCCCAGCGCGACCGCCAATTCGATGCTCAGGGCTGTCTTGCCGGCGGCGGTCGGGCCAACGACGATGACCAACGGCCCGTGGACAGAAATGGCTGTGACTTCCACCATCACGCCACCCCTTCGACCGCATCGCGCAGATGATTGATCCGAGCCACGCGCTCATCTGGATACAACTCCAACGCCAGCACGTCAATGCGCCACGGCCCATCCCAGGGCATCTCGTAGAGATAGGCGTCGGCCATGGCGACCAACTGAAGCTGCTTACGCGGCGTCACCGACTCTTCGGGCGCGCCAAGCGCGGGCGTCGCAGCGTGCCGGCCGATCCGGCGCGTGCGCACCTCGACAAAGACGAGCCATTCGCCATCGCGGGCGATAATGTCAAGCTCCCCGGTACGCGTGCGCCAGTT
>CAZYHE010000495.1:0-4139 GCA_964647225.1 uncultured Anaerolineales bacterium | reverse complement strand
GCCTCCCCCAGCGTCACGCGCAGCAGCTTGAACGGGGCCAGCCGCGCCGCCAAACGGCTCAGCCCGCCGTCGTAGATCAGCCGGCCGTGATGGATGACGATGACACGGGGGCACAGCGCCACAACGTCGGCCATGTAATGGCTGGTGAGGATCACGGTCGCGCCGGAGCGCCGGTTGTATTCGACGATGAAGCGGCGCAGCCGCGTCTGCATCGAGACGTCCAGCCCCAGCGTCGGCTCGTCCAGGAAGAGGACGGCCGGGCGATGGAGCAGCCCGGCCACCAGCTCGCATTTCATCCGCTCGCCCAGCGAGAAGTTGCGCACCGGCTTGGTCAGCAGCTCCTCCATCTCCAGCAGCGCGACCAACTCGTCGAGGGTGGCGCGGTATTCGGCCGGCGGCACCGCGTAGATCTCGCCGAGCACGCGGAAGGTGTCCAGCGGCGGGATGTCCCAGATCATCTGGCTTTTGTTGCCGAGCACCATGCTGATCCGGCGGAGGAATTCCGGGCGGCGCTCCCAGGGCGTGCAATCGGCCACGCGGGCCGAGCCCGAGGTCGGGTGCAGCAGGCCGGAGAGCAGCTTGAGGGTCGTCGTCTTGCCCGCGCCGTTCGGCCCGATCAGCCCGACGATCTCGCCCGATGCGATGGTGAAGCTCACGTCGCGCACCGCGGGGACGTCCTGGGTGGTCCGGCGGAACAGGCTGGCGATCGCGGCGGCCAGGCCGGGCGGCCGCTGCGGGACACGGTAGATCTTAGTCAGGGATTCGACGGCAATCTGCGGCTGGAACATGAGCGCTCCTGAATAGCAGGTTCAGGTGACTGAAAGCACCTGTCACTCTATTATATAACCCTGGTGGGCTAATGGAGGGTTGGGTTTCAAACGGTGGCGGAGGGGACGTATTTGCGCACCATCGCCTCGACCAGCATGATGAGCTCGGACGCGCGCTGCTCCTGCTCGGCCAGGGTGGTGAGCCAGCGGTCGGCCGCGATGTAGACATCCTCATCGGGGCGGGGGGTGTCGAGGGCCGCGGCCACATCGCGCCCCTCACCGCTGTCCAATTGCAGCAGCATGCGGAGGATCGCCATCGTGCTGTAGCCGGCCAGGCGCAGCATGCGGATCACCCGCAGCCGGCCGATCTCCGCGGGGCCGTAGCGCCGGTAGCCATTGTCCGGGTCGCGCGGGACGCGCAGCAGGCCTTCCCGTTCCCAGCCGCGCACCGTGTCAACCGTCAGGCCGAGCAGCTTGGCCGCCGCGCCGATGCAGAGCGGCCTGATGGCACTTTCGGGCAGGATGCCTTCGGCCCACCGCTGCACCGTTTGCGCGGCGACCTCGGCGCGGGCGCGCTCGGTCTGGACGAGGGCTTGGTGCTCGCGGGCCAGCGTGAGCGCGGCGTCCAGGTCACCGGACGCCGCCTGACGCACCAGCGCCAGGGCAGATTCGCGGATCGCCTTGCCGGGCCAGCCGCCGTGCAGCGCGGCGCGGGCCAGCTGCATCTGGTCGAGGTGGCGCTCGGTGAAGCGCCGGTAGCCGGCCGGGCTGCGCGGCACGGCGGGCAGGAAGCCCCACGCTTCGTACAGCCGCACCGTGTTCGGATGCATCCCGATCGCACGGGCGATCTGAGTGGTGTTCAGGGTTTTGTCAGCCACAGCGATCCTTCAGGAGAATGCGAAAAGGCGGTCTTGGGGCCGATTATACTATATGACAGGCCGCGTGCTGGAACTATGCACAACATGGCGCGCACCACCACCAAACTTCGAACCGCCTCCGTCACGCCGGCGCGTTTGTCCGAACGGGCGGAGACGCTCAAGGCCATAGCGCCCGACGAAGCCTGTTTCTGGGCCACGCACGGCGGCGCGGAACTGGACCTGTTGCTGCTCAAAGCGGGCAAACGTCTCGCTCCTGCACATCATCCTGGAGCAGCAGGTGTCGCTGACGTCGGCGCGGGCCGCGTTCGACAGGCTGCGCGCCATCGCCAATCCCCTGACGCCAGCGCGGTTCCTCGAGTTGGATGATGCGACGCTCAAGGCGGCCGGGTTCAGCCGCCAGAAGACCCGCTACGGCCGCGAGTTGGCGCGCGCCGTCCTCTCCGGCAGCCTCGATTTGGCAGGTTTGCCGTATCTGGATGATAATGTTGTACGCGCCGCGTTGACCAGGGTGCCCGGCATCGGCCGCTGGACCACTGACATCTATCTGCCGATGGCCCTGGGCCGGCCGGATGTCTGGCTGGGGCGGGAGCAAGACCTGGCGCCCTTCTACGAAGCAGCCCGGCACGAGCCGAAGCTGGCCGCCGCGGCCGCCCAGGCCAAAGGCCGCATCCTGCGCTGTCCCACGCTGTTCGAGGACGTGGTCAAGACGATCCGGACCACCAACACCGCCTGGAGCAGCACGAAGCGCATGGTCGCCAACGTGGTGAGCCGCTTCGGCGATCCGCTGCCCCGCGCCCCGGCCCACCGCGCCTTCCCTGCGCCGGCGCAACTGGCCGCCAGCGACGAGGCGACGCTGCGCAACGCGGCCCGCCTGGGCTATCGCGCGCCCTACGTGCTCGACGTGGAAGGGGCTGGCCCATTGGTTCAGGGAGTACTCCCACAGATCTTGAGCAGACGATTGGAGCATCCTATGGCAGAGAAAGATACCTCGGACACGAAGCCCGGCGAGGAAGCCCGGCCCACCTCGCAAGATCAGCTCGTCACGACCCAACACGCCGTTATCATCGCCGGACAGGAGATCCGCTACACGGTCACCGCGGGCACGATCATCCTCAAGGAAGAGGCCGAGAAGACCGGCGAGAAGGTTGGCGAATCGGAGGGAGAAAAGCCCAAGGCGTCCGTTTTCTTCATCGCCTACACGCGCGACGATGTGCCCGACAAGGCGCGGCGGCCGCTCACCTTTTCGTTCAACGGCGGGCCAGGCTCGTCGTCGGTGTGGCTGCACCTGGGGCTGCTGGGACCGCGCCGCGTGGTGATGGCGGAGGACGGCGGCCTGCCGCCGCCCCCGTTCCGACTGACCGACAATGAGTTCTCGCTGCTGGATGTCACCGACCTGGTCTTCATTGATCCGGTCAGCACCGGGTTCAGCCGGCCGGTGGTGGGCGAAAAGGCGAAGGAGTTCCACGGCTTCAAGAAGGACATCGAGTCGGTGGGCGATTTCATCCGGCTCTACACCACGCGCTACGGCCGTTGGCCCTCGCCCAAGTTTCTGATCGGCGAAAGCTACGGCACCACGCGCGCGGCGGGGCTGTCCGGCTACCTCCAGGAGCGGCACGGCCTCTATCTGAACGGCATCATGCTCATTTCGTCCATCCTGGATTTCAGCACCGCGCGCTTCAATCCGGGCAACGACCTGCCCTACATCCTCTTCCTGCCCACCTATGCGGCCACGGCCTGGTATCACGGCCGGCTACCGGCCGATCTCCAGGCGTGCCTGCTGCCGGAGGTGCTGGCCGAGGTGAAACAGTTTGCACTGGGCGATTACACGCTGGCGTTGATGCAGGGCGCGACGCTCCCCCTGGCCGCGCGGGCCGGCATCGTCGCCAGGCTGGCGCGCTACACCGGCCTCGCAGCCGACTGGATTGACCGCGCCGAGTTGCGCATCGAGATCCATCGTTTCACCAAGGAGTTGCTGCGCGACCGGCGGCGCACCGTCGGCCGGCTCGACAGCCGCTTCACCGGCATGGATCGCGACGCCGTGGGCGAGACGCACGAGTATGATCCCAGCCTCACCAACATCACCGGCCCCTACACCGCCGCGCTGAACGACTACGTGCGCGGCGAATTGAAGTTCGAGAGCGATCTGCCCTACGAAATCCTCAACCCGAAGGTCTGGCCGTGGAGCTACGCGCAGCACGAGAATCAGTACGTCAACGTGGCCGAGACGCTGCGCAAGGCGATGACGATCAACCCGTATCTCAAGGTCTTCGTCGCCAACGGCTACTACGATCTGGCGACCCCCTATTGTGCCACCGAGTACACTTTCAGCCACCTGGGCCTCGACCCATCGCTGGCGGGCCATGTCTCGATGGCGTATTATCCGGCCGGGCACATGATGTACATCCACCTGCCCGCGCTGGCCGTGCTCAGGGAGGATCTGGTCGGCTTCTTGCGGAACGCTGTGCCGTCGTAATGGAATGCGACCTGCGGAGAG
>CAZYHE010000494.1:0-4147 GCA_964647225.1 uncultured Anaerolineales bacterium | reverse complement strand
GCCAGGACGCAGATGAACGGCAGGAGGGGCAAGAGGTAGCGATCCCACGGCTGGAACGTCAGCGCCAGGTGTAGGGCCAGATAACCGGCCAGGAAGATGCCGAGCACGCCGCCGGCTTTCATCCAACGCCAGTCGCGGAGCGCCGCAAAACCGGCCAGGCCGAGCATCAGCGCACTGAGGGCGGGGAGGCCGAACAGATAGCCGGCGACCTGCGCCCAATCGGCCGCACGTTCGGGCCAGGCCGCCAGCGGGGCCAGGCCCAGCCCGCCGTAGGTCGTCAAGCTGCGATCCCAAAAGCTCGGCCGTTTGGCCCACCGCAGGCTATCCCAATAGGTGACGGGGAGGAAGATGAACGCAAAGCCAAGCAGGGCCAGGCCGAAGCGGCCGAGCGCGGTGCGCCCTTCGACAGGCTCAGGGTACGGCTCGCCATCCAGGGGACGGGCGGGACGGGCGCGCCGGGAGTGCTCGGGCTGCCGGCTGATCCCAAGCGCATCCCCGGCCAACAGGAGCACGGCGACGATCGGCACGCCGAGCACCCCTTGCTGCTTCGAGGCGACCGCCAGCCCCAACGCGACGCCGGCCCAAAATGAGCGCCGCGCCACCGCCGCCCAAACGGCCGCGACCAGCCAGAGGGTCAGCCACGGGTCGGTGAAGGTGGTGGGCGCAAAGAGGATGGCGAACGGCGCAAGCGCCAGGAGGAGGCTCGCCAGCAGGGCGGTGCGAGCATCGTACAACCGCCGCGCGAGGCCGTAGACGCAGACGATCGTCGCCAGCGAGACGATCATCCCCGGCAGCCGGAGCGCCAGCTCGGAGACGCCGAACAGCCGCAACGCGGCGGCCAGCGCGTAGATCACCAGCGGCGGCTTGTCCACCCAGGCCGTCAGCAGGAGCAGATCGCGGCCGCTGACGATCAACTGCGCCCACGCGCCGTAGAGCGCCTCGTCGTGATGCAGGGGATAGTTGGCGGCCAGGAGCCAGCCGCGCAAGGCGGCGGCCCCGACGATCACCAGGGCCAGCGCGGCGGGGGCGGAAACGGCGAGTGGGAGCGCGAGCCGGCGGGCACGTACCATCACGCCCGCACCGCTCTGCGCTCCCACTCGCGCGCCGCGTGCCAGGGTCACTCGGAAAAACGGTATTTCAGAAGCGTCCACATGACCGTCAGCCCATCGCGCCAGTCAATCTTCTTGCCTTCGGTGTACTCACGGCCGGTATAGGAAATGGGGACTTCGTAGATCCGATAGCCGCGCTTCAGAATCTTGGCGGTGATCTCCGGGTCGAAGCCCCAGCCGTGCGACTTGAGACGGAGTTGCTGGGCGATCTCCCGCGTGAAGACCTTGTAGCAGGTCTCCATGTCGCTGAGAATGGTGTCGAAAAGGACGTTGGTGAAGAGGGTCAGTACCTTGTTGCCCAGCATGTGCGAGAAGAACATCGCCTTGCGCGGCCCACCCAGGAAACGGCTGCCGTAGACCGCCTTCGAGCGGCCTTCGAGGATCGGCTGCACGAGCGCCGGATAGTCGCGCGGGTCGTACTCCAGATCCGCATCCTGGACGAGCATGATCTCGCCGGTGGCCTGCTCGATGGCGGTGCGCACGGCCGCGCCTTTGCCCATGTTGCGCTCGTGAAAGTAGACGCGGACTCCGGGAAGCTGCGCCAGGGCCGGCAAGAGGTCGCGCGTGCCATCCACCGAGCCGTCATCCACAATGATGACTTCCCTGTCCAGCAGCAACTCCACACTGCCATCCGGCAGCGTGGGCAGCCCGAGCTTGCCATCCAGCACGCGCACCCGCAATTCGACCGCGCAGACTCGCCGCACGATCTCCTGGATCGTCGTCAACTCGTTATAGCACGGGATGAGGACCGAGAGCTTCACCATCGAAGTTATGACTGGCCCACCTGATGCGCCAGGATGATCGCCTCGGCCACGTCCTTCATCGGCTTGCGGTTATCCATGCTCATCTTCTGAATCTTGCGGAAAGCCTCTGCCTCAGACAGGCCTTGCTTGTCCATCAGGATGCCCTTGGCGCGATCCACGAGCTTGCGGGTTTCGAGCGCCATCTGGAGGTCATCCACCTGCTTCTGAACCGTCTGGAACTCGCGGAAGCGCGCCAGCGCCACTTCGATCGCCGGGGCCAATTCTTCCTCGCGGTACGGCTTGACCAGGTAGGCCACGACGCCCGCATCCCGCGCCCGCTCCACCAGGTCGCGCTGGCTGTATGCGCTTAGCAGCACAGACGGCGCGATGCGCTCCTCGGTCAGCACCTTGGCGGCCTCGATGCCATCCATATCGGGCATCTTGATGTCCATCACCACCACATCGGGGCGCAGTTCCCGCGATTGGTTCACGGCGCTCCGCCCATCGGCCACCTCGCCCACCACCAGGTAGCCCAGGTTGGTGAGCATCTCCCGCAGATCCATGCGGATCAAGGCTTCATCATCCGCGATAATGACACGCGTGCGTTCCATGGTGTCTCTCCTTAATGTATCTTACGTCAACTCTTTCCCCGGTCCGAAACCAGGGCAACTTTCGGAAAATCAACAGTGGCCACGACCCCATCAACACAATTCTCGAGCCGCAACACGCCCCGCAGATCGTCTTGCACCAACGCGCGCACGATCTGCAAGCCCAGGCTGTTGGTCGTGTTGAGGTCGAATCCCTCCGGCAAGCGGTCGCCATCATCCCAGACCTCGACGCGCACCCGCTCGCCGCCATCCACCAGCACGAGCTTGATCTCGCCGGTCTTGCGGACGCTGAAACCGTGCTCCAGCGCGTTATGGATCAGCTCATTGATCACCAGCGCCGACGAGGTCGCCTGTTGGCTCAGCAAGTGGATCGCGGGGCCATCCACTGAGAAGCGGATTTGCTGCCCTGGCGCCATCATCACCTGCCGGTTTTGCGAGACAATCCGCAGGCACACGTCGCGCAGGTTGATCGCCTGGTCTTCATCGAGCGACAGGTACTCGTGGATCACCGCCACGCTCAGAATCCGCGAGATCGCCTCATTCAACGCGCGCAGCGTTTCATCGTTCTTCGTGCGGCGGGCATGCATCCGCAAGACCGCGGCGATAGTCTGCAAGTTGTTCTTGACGCGATGATGCACTTCCTGCACCATCGTCGTCTTGAGCTTAAGCTCTTGCTTCTTGCGGCGCTCATCGGTGGCGTCATGCACCATGATGAGCACCCCGCCCACTTCACCGATCCGGCGCCGGCGCGCAAACAGCCCTTGCACCCAGCCGCCCATCGTGGGCGGCGGCCACACCGGCAGCGCCTTGCGGATCCAGGTGTGCGCGGACTCCTCGACCTCGCGCTCCAACGGCCGGCGCGCCTCCAACGACTCCAACGCCAACGCGTCATCGCCGGTGTGCAGGTAGGAGAGGCGCTTGCCGCGCAGATCGTCCAGATAGCCGAGCCGGCGATACAAGTTATTGGCGATGCCGCTCACATAAGTGATCCGCCGCAGCGCGTCCACCAGTATCACGCCATCCATTTCACCGAACGGCGATAACATCTCGGCCGGCGCCAGCTCACCGCGCATGCACATGTACTTGAGCCACTCGATGGCCCGCAGGAAGGACACATGGCGGTGGCGATGCCGTTCGAGTTGGATCAGCGTCGTCTCGATGCTGAACAGCGCCAACACCTGACCGCTGCTGCCGCGGATCGGGTAGACATCCTGCATGACCGATGCGCCGCTGGGCAACAGATCGTGCTGCGTGCGGAAATGCCGGCCCCGCCGCAATGTCTCCAGGGGGGCCGCGACTTGCGGGCCGGACAACTCCCGGTGGCGCAGATCGGCGTCATACAGGGACGCGATCGAGTGCGGCTGAGCCTGCGCGAGGGCGACCACGGACTTCGCTCCGCCGGGGCGAAGCAACAGGAGATCCGCGCGGCTGAGGTCGGCGGTAATCGCCATGCCGCGCTCGATATTACGCAGAAGCTCCAGGTCTGGCCCCGCCAGACCCGCATAGGCCGCCGCCGAATCGCTCATCGCATCCCCAAGCCAGTACCCTACCTCATTGTGCAGGACAAGGCAGCCATGTCATCATCACAAATAGAGAGGGGTGGGAAACCTGCCCCACCCCTCCACCAAATCAGTCGGGGCGAGAGGATTTGAACCTCCGACCACTTGAACCCCATTCAAGTGCGCTA
>CAZYHE010000493.1:0-4148 GCA_964647225.1 uncultured Anaerolineales bacterium | reverse complement strand
TGTTGGTGAAACGCGCGAACGGCAACGGACACCACCGGATGGACAAGTAGACAGGGAAACAAGGGAGTGCGGCGGGCAAATCGGCCGCTGCGAGACCCTTGTCTACCCGTCTACTTGTCTACCAATTTCCCAATCTACCAATCTACCGAGTAACCAACTATGCCCTTCACCACCGACACCCTGCTCGAATCCACCGGCCTGCCCGAGCGCACACGCAAGGATGTCCCGCGCATCATCAACCGGCTGTTGGGCCAAACCTTTCTCTACCAGGATGTGGAGGCGGACAAGGACGACTACTACACCGTCTCCCGCCACCGCCCCGTATTCGAGGCGGCGCTGGGGTTGATTGGTTTCACCCTGTTGCACGACGACTACCACCGCATCTTCCAGGTGATATCGGAGTACAGCTATTGTCGAGTGCGCTACAAGCTAGACGAATCGCTGATGATCGTCGTGCTACGCAAGCTGTACGAGGAGCAAGCTGAACAACTCCGCCTGGCCGCCGACCCGATCGTCACGGTGGGCGAGGTGCGCGAGGAGTATCGCACCATCACCGGCAAGGAGCGCGACCTGGGGGTGATGCAGTACGAGACGCTCCTGCGCCGGCTGCGCAAGCTGGGACTGGTGGACACCCTGGATGGCCGCAGCATCAACGTGCGCGACAGCGAGGCTCGCCTCCGCCTGCGCGGCTCGCTCAAGCTGATCCTGCCGGTGCAGACGGCAGATGAGATGGAGGCGTGGGTAAAGCGGTATCGGGCGAGTGCTGAGTCTCCTGGAGAAGGCGAGGAATAAGGTATGAAACAACTCACCCGCATCCGCCTCGTCAACTGGCACCTCTTCGCCGACGCCACTATCACCTGCCTGGGCACCACCTACTTCATCGGCGTCAACGGCGCGGGGAAGTCTACCATCCTGGACGCGGTGCAGTTTGCTTTGGTGGGCGGACAGCGCGACGTGAAGTTCAACCAGGCCGCGATGGTGGGATCGCGGCGCACGCTAAGCTCCTACGTGCGCGGGGAGTTGGGCACCGAGGGTCAGCGTTATCTGCGCGGCGACTGCACGGGGCTGGTGGCGCTGGAATTCAGCAATTTGGACGGGACGCGTTTCGTCCACGGCGCGTTGGTAGATGCCTACGCCGATAACCACAGCCCAGATATCGCCTATTTCATCGTCCACAACGCCGAGCTGAACGACGCCTGGTTCTTCAAAAGCTCCGGGGCACTCTTCGATACCGGCAGCTTCCGCCGTCACCTGGAGCACATCGCGCTGCCCACAGGCGCTAAGGCACAGGTCTTCACCCGCCTGGAAGATTACCGCGCCAACCTGTTGAATCGCCTGGGCCAACTTCGCGACACCTTTCCGGCCAAGATCGTCAAGGGGGTCGCGTTCAGCCCGCTCACCAACATCCGCGATTTCGTCCACAACTACCTGCTGGACGAGGCGCTGGTAGATGTCAAGACGCTGCAAGAGCAGTTGGAGACGCTGCGCCACTTCGAGACGCTGGTGGCCGACATCGTGGCGCGCATCGCCGATCTGGATCGCATCGAGGAGCACGACGCCGAGCGAATCGCCAACCGTCGCCGGCGCATCACCAATGGGTTTGTGAAGCGCCAAGCCGAGGCGGACACCCTGCTGGCTGGCCTCAAACACCGCCGGCTGGCGCGCGACGAGGCCGATCTGGGTCTCAAACGCGCCGAGCTGGCGCGTGACGGGCTTGCGGAAAGCCTCAAGCTGACCCAGGAGACGCTGCTCCAGGCGCAGATCGCCCTGCAAACCGACCGCACCGCCGCGCGGCAGGCTGAGCTTCGCACCGCTATCGCCACAACCGAGGGCGATCTCGCCGCTCTGCAACGCCGCGCCGCCGAGCTTTCCGCCGCGCTGGCCGCCGAACTAACCGCCATGTGCATCCTGCGCGACCTGCTCCTGGCCGACGGGCAGGTCGTGCCATCGGAGTTGGAACAATTCATCGGCACGCAACGAGACCCTTCGCTGGACGATCGCCGCGATGGGCCTTGTGTGGTAGACTCGCTCAAGGTGACAGCCAACGGCGGCGCTCTTGTTGACGCAATACGCAATACGCAGTACGTTCTCGAGTCCCTCGGCCAAACCTACGCCGACCGCCGCGCCCTCCTCGTGGAGAAAATACGCGCCCTGCGCGAAGAAGGCGCGCGCGTGCAGCGAGAAATCGCCCAGCTCCGCACCGGCGACCGCGACGCCTCCTACGAAGCCGAAGCGCCGGCCGCCGCGCGGCTGCGCCGCCTGCTGCGCGCCGAGTTGGGCGCCGACGAGGTGATCTACCTCTGCCAAGCCCTGGACGTGGCAGACGAGGGATGGCAGGACGCCGTCGAAGGGGTGCTGGGACAGGCGCGCTTCCACCTGCTGGTGCCGCCGGCCCACTACGACGCGGCCATGCACATCTATCGCAGCCGCCGCCTCAAGGATGACCTGCACGGCGTAGGTCTGCCCGACGGCGACCGCATCCTGGCCGCCGTCCGTGCAGGCGAAATCCGCCGCAGCGGGGGCGACCGGCTGGCTGCCGAGGTGCAAACCGACCATCCCACCGCCCGCGCCTACGTGGATCTCCTGCTTGGTGGTTATGTCAAATGCGAAACCATCGAAGAACTGCGTGACCAGCGCCAGGCCGTCACCCGCGAGTGCTTCGTGCGCCGCCAGTTCAGCACCAGCCACCTCGACCCGCGACACTACCACCGCTGGTTCATCGGCGGCCGCGCTATCCCCCGCCAGATCGCGGAGCGCACAGCGCGGCTGGCGGCGATCGGCGATGAGTTGGCCGCGCTGGCCAGCCAGCACGCCGGCCTCGAGAAATGGCTGAGCCTGACCCGCGACCATGTGCGCGGCTTCATCGAGCTGGAACGCGGTCTACCCGAGCTGGCGCGGCTGCCGGAGGCGGAAACTGCGTTGGCTGCACTGCGCGGCGAACTGGCCGGCCTGGATACCCGCACGATCGCTGTGCTGCAAGCCGCGGCCCAACGCGCGCGCGTGGCAGCCGACGAAGTGCAGGGCCGCCTGTCACACGCGGATCAAGCCATCGGCGACCTGCGGCGGCTGGTGCAGACGCTCGACCACGATGTCATCCCCGACCTGGAACGGCAGGGTGCGGCGGCCGTCCAGGCGGCGCAAGGTTTCGTGGCGTCGGAAGAGGCGACAGACCTGGCCGACGAAGTGGAAAGGGAATACACCCGCCGTCGCGAGCGCCAGGCGTTGGACATTGTGCTGGAAAACGCGACGCGCTACGAGGATGATCACGCCAAAGCCGAGATCAAGAGCCGCGACCGGCTGCGGGACGCCAAACAGGCTTACAGCCTGCGCTATGACTTCGGCTATGACAACCAGGAGGACGCCGGCCGCTACACAGCCGAGCGTAAACGTTACGTCGAGTCGGAACTGCCGGAATACGAGGCGCGGGTCGCCCGCCAGCGCGGTCTGGCCGAACAGGAGTTGGTGGAGAACTTCATCCACCGGTTGCGCGAGCAGATCGAGGATGCACGCAGCCAACTCGATCACCTGAACACCACCTTGAGCAAATTGCGCTTCGGCGGCGAGCGTTATGAGTTCATCACCAGCCCCGCGCCCGATCTGCGCCGCGTCTATGACATGGTGATGGACAGCCGCGCGGTGCTGGGCGCGTCCCTCTTCGACTCCGACTTCCGGCGGGCGCACCAGGAAGGCTGGGACCTGCTTTTCGAGCGGCTCACCGTCGGCGCGGACGATGAGCGGGTGGAAGAGCTGCGCCGCCTGCAGGATTACCGCAACTACCTGGCCTACGACATCCGCATCCACTACCCGAACGGCGACCGCGCCCTGCACAGCCAGATCAGCGCCAAGAAGTCGGGCGGCGAGACCACCACGCCCTTCTACGTCGCCATGGCCGCCAGCTTCGCCCAGGCCTATCGCCTGAACCAGGCGCGGCCGTCCGACACGATCCGCCTGGCGCTCTTCGACGAAGCGTTCGGCAAGATGGACACCGCCCGCACCGCCAGCGCGCTCAAATTCATGGTGGACACCGGCCTGCAAGTGCTCCTCGCCACTCCGCCCGACAAAGCCGGCGGCCTCCTGCCGCACGTAGACAGCGTCCGCACCGTTGTCCGGCAGGACAATCATTCGTTCGTGCTGGAGATTGACAAGCG
>CAZYHE010000492.1:0-4150 GCA_964647225.1 uncultured Anaerolineales bacterium | reverse complement strand
TCCGCGAGGGTGGCCGCACGGTGGGCGCGGGCGTCATCACCAAGCTCATCGAATAGACTGACGTATTACGTATGGCGTATCACGCCCTGACCGACGTAATATACGCAATACGTAATACGTGATAATTTGGAACGTGAAATATGGCTACTGCAAAAAAAGCAAACCGGATCGTGGCAACCTTGGCTTGCACAGAGTGCAAAGAACGCACTTACACGACCCAAAAAAACCGTAAGAATACCCAGGGGCGCCTGGAACTGATGAAGTATTGCCCGCGCTGCCAGAAGCACCTGAAGCATCGCGAGACCAAGTGATGAACGATGAGTGATGAATAGACAGAGCGAGGCGTCTCCCAAGTTATTCATCATTCATCATTCTGCGTTTTGCATTCCGTAGGCGTGTAGCTCAATTGGCAGAGCACCGCTCTCCAAAAGCGGGGGTTGCGGGTTCAAGTCCTGCCACGCCTGCCTGAATCGGCAGTATCTCTCGGCAAGACACCGTCCTGGTGCGGCTAATGGCTTGGCAGTTTGCAAGCTCGATGCACAGCCGCCTGGGTACGGTGTCTTGAATCGTAAGCGCCCGGATATGTCGAGCGCCGGACGCCAGCGCGCTGCGGAGGAACGTGTGAGCAGCAAAGACACAGCACCAGAAACACCTAAGCCGGACAATGTCGTCGTCCGCTATCTGAAAGAGACACGCGCGGAACTGCGCAAGGTCTCTTGGCCTACGCGCCAGCAAGCGACCAACCTGACGGTGATCGTGCTGGCCGTTACGGTCGCAATGGCGATCTTCTTGGGTACGATTGATTTTATTTTTGCCGCGATCATTAAGTTGCTGGTAAGCTAATCGCAGCACACGCAGAAATCGGGGTAACGGCTGGATGGCGATGAGCATGGATGAATGGCAGGATCTGGAGCCGCAAAACACGCATAACTCGTCAGCAAGTAACGAGACCTATGGTGTTGTTGATGGCGCGAATCGGTCCGGGGAGTCCGTGGAAGATGCTCCGGTTGAAGAGCCAGAGCAGGCCGAAGCCGCGACCGACAAGCCGCAGTGGTATGTCGTCCATTGTTATTCGGGGTACGAAAACAAAGTCAAGAAAAACCTGGAACACCGCATCGAATCCATGGGCATGGCCAGCCGGATCAATGAAGTCATTGTGCCGACCGAAGAACAAGTCGAACTGCGCGACGGCCAACGCCGCGTCGTCGAACGGCGCATCTACCCTGGTTACGTGCTCATTGAGATGGTCCTGGACGAAGAGTCCTGGTATGTCGTGCGCAACACGCCCGGTGTCACCGGTTTCGTCGGCATCGGCAACAAGCCAACCCCCCTGCGCCAGGAAGAGGTGGATCGGATCATGCGGCGGATGGAAGCCGAAGAGCCGGTCGCGGAAGTCAAGGTCAAGGCGGGGGACAAAGTCCGGATCGTGGAAGGCTCATTTATGGACTTTCACGGCACGGTGGACGAAGTTTACGCCGACAAGGGCAAGGCGCGGGTGCTGGTCTCGTTCTTCAACCGGGAAACTCCGATTGAAGTGGACTTGTTGCAAATCGAAAGACTGTAATCTTTACGAAACCCGCGTCACGCTAGAGATCGGGTTTCGGTGTGGCATAGGAGTTTTTCATGGCGAAAAAGGTCAAGGCAATCGTCAAACTGCAGATCGTGGCCGGCAAAGCCAATCCGGCGCCCCCGGTCGGGCCGGCGTTGGGCCAGCACGGCGTCAACATCATGGGCTTCTGCAAGGAATACAATGCCCGCACCGCGTCAATGGCGGGCACCGTCATCCCGGTTGAGATCACCATCTTTACCGATCAGTCCTTCACGTTTGTGACCAAGACCCCACCCGCGGCCGACCTGATCAAGCAGGCCGCCGGCGTCCCCAAGGGGTCGGCCAAGCCGAATCAGGCCCCGGTGGGTAAGCTCACCCGCAAACAGGTGCATGACATCGCGGAACTGAAGCTGAAGGATCTGAACGCGTACGATGTGGATATGGCGATGCGCATGATCGAGGGCTCAGCCCGCAGCATGGGCATCTCGGTCGCCGACTGACGCCGGCGTCGAACCGACGCACACCGTCAGCAGGTGGGAGGGCGCCCGCTCCAACCAGGATCTGGGCGCCCGCTAACACCACACCCGGACAAACCATCCGGGATGAGGAGTGGAAAGAATGGCAAAGCACGGCAAGAAATACATCGAGGCCGCCAAGTTGGTGGACCGGGCGCAGTACTATGCGCCGGCCGAGGCGGTGGACTTGCTGAAGAAGACCTCGTATCCGAAGTTCGATGGCACTATTGAGGTGCATTTCAAGTTGGGCGTAGACCCGCGCCATGCCGACCAACAGGTGCGCAGCACCGTCCTGCTGCCCGCGGGCCTGGGCAAGAAAATCCGGATCCTGGTCTTCGCCGAAGGCGATGGCGCACGGCTGGCCGAGCAGTCCGGCGCCGACTATGTCGGCCTGGATGATATGATCGCCAAAATCCAGGGTGGCTGGCTGGAATTCGACATGACGATCGCCACGCCGCAGGTGATGGGTAAAGTCGGTCGCCTGGGCCGTATCCTGGGTACCCGTGGCTTGATGCCGAATCCCAAGGCCGGCACGATCGTGCAGCCGGATGATCTGCCCCGCGCGATCCGGGAAGCGCGCCAGGGCCGCGTCGAATTCAAAGTGGACAAGACCGGCAATCTGCACGTGCCGATCGGCAAGGTCAGCTTCACGCCGGACCAGATGCTGGACAACCTGACCGCGCTGATGGATGCGGTGCAGCGCGCCAAGCCGAGCGGCGCCAAGGGCCAATACGTCCGCCGAATCACCTTGACGTCGAGCATGGCGCCGGGCATTCGCCTCGACGCGAATATCGCGCTGGCGGCGAAGACGGCCACGGCCTAGCACGTTTTACAACCGTATCGAGATTTACGCTGAAGACAGCAGGCGTCCCGCGGGGACTTAATCCGTAGTTTCGGGCCTGCCGAGGCGAGGTAGATCGAGCTCTCAAGGGAGTTTCGCGCCTCTGCGCCTGTCTTCGGCACAGAGGCGTTTTTTTGTTCGGAAGTCAAGACTTCAACTGGAAGGGAGGCAAATCGCTTGGCTATCACTCGTGAGAAGAAAGGCGAATTGACTGAAAGTTATGTCGAGCGACTGCGCCGCAGCCAGGCCGTGATCGTTGCAGAATACCGCGGCCTGACCGTCAAACAGCTCGAGGCGTTGCGCCGTGAGCTGCGTGGTTGCGAGAGCGAGATGGTGGTCACCAAGAACACCCTGGTGGCCCGCGCGCTGATTGAGGTCGGCATGGCGGCGCCCGAATCGCTCCTGAAGGGACCGGTCGCGGTCACGTTCTGCTTCGGTGAGCTGGCAGCCCCGGCCAAGATGTTGAATAAGTGGGCGAAGGACACCAAAGTACTGACCGTCCGCGGTGGCGTTATTGGCAAATCCGCGTTCGATGAGACCGGCGTCCAATCGCTGACCGAACTGCCGAGCCGGGATCAGCTACGCGCCCAGGTCGTCGGCACCCTGCAGTCGCCGCTGGCGGGTCTGGTCAACGTGTTGGCCGGGCCGGTGCGCGGCTTCCTCAACGTGCTCAATGCCCGCATCGGGCAGTTGGAGGAGGCGGCGTGACAGCCGGCGGGCGGCCGGCGCGCCAAGTCGGCCGGCTGCCCCTGTCGTGAGTCACGTAGTCGGTAGTCGGTAGTCGGTAAACAAACTTTGCCTGGATTCAGGCAGCAAACTAGCGTCATACTATAGGAGAACCCATCCATGACTCAGGAAGAATTGATTGGAATCATCGAGAAGATGACGGTGCTGGAACTGTCCCAGCTCGTCAAGGCTCTGGAAGTGAAATTCGGCGTCAGCGCGGCTGCGCCGATGATGATGGCGGCCGGTGCAATGCCGGCGGCCGGCGCGGCGGCGGCCCCGGCCGAGCCTGTTGAGGAACAGACCGAGTTCGACGTGATCCTGAAGGAAGTCGGCGAGAAGAAGATCAACGTCATCAAGGTCGTGCGCGCCCTGACAAGCCTGGGCCTGAAGGAAGCGAAGGATCTGGTGGAAGGCGCCCCGGCGACCATCCTGACGGCCGTCTCCAAGGACGCTGCGGCGGACGCCAAGGCCAAGATCGAGGCGGAAGGCGCGAAGGCCGAGGTCAAGTAAAGGCAGAAG
>CAZYHE010000491.1:0-4153 GCA_964647225.1 uncultured Anaerolineales bacterium | reverse complement strand
GATCGCCCGGCGACACGGGCGGCTTCGCCAGCGACGCCGGGGGTGTCGCCTCGGCTGCCGGCCCGGCTGGCTGCGGCTGGTCGCCCGCTCCCGGCGCGCCACATGCCGCCAGCATCAACGCCCCCGCCGAAACGCCCACCCCACGCATAAACTTGCGTCGGGAAAGATAAACCGACTCCGGTGTAATCTCTGAAGACTTAATACGCATCATCTCATCATCTCCTTACGCCTGTCTCCATCTTCACGATCTTGCACACTGACCGTAACAACGCTCGCCTGATCTTTTTTGTCCGTCTTGAGCGAACGATGCCAGGAACAAAGTAGGTTCGAGTGTAGCACAACACGCGGGATGAAAGATGTAAGTTAGACACCCCCTACCAACGAGGGGGCAAAAATACCTACTTCCGATGGCAGACAACCGTTTTGTTATCGGGTATCCTGAAGGCGTCTCAACGAAATCGAAAACCTGAGACCAAACTTTGTCCTGGAGGAAATCAAAATGAAATCGCTTCTCTGCACCGCTTTTCTGATGTTGCTCATCGCCTTCCTGCTGACCGGCTGCGCGCCGAATGCGACGCCTTCGCCGGAGGCGATCAACACGGCCATCGCCGCGACGCAGCAGGCCGATGCGCGGACGCAGGCAACCATCCAGGCGGCCGTCCTGACCGCCCTGCCCCCCACGGCCACCCCCGCGCCGACGACTCTGGCGAAGACAACTGCGGCCACCCCCGCGCCGGCGGTTCCGGCGCCGACGGCTGCCGCCACCCGCGCGCCCACCGTCGCACCCGCGGCGCCCACCGCCGCGCCTGCGCCAACCCCGGAGTACGTCGCCCTCACAGAAGAACAGCTCGCCGCGCTGATTGACGAGGCGGTTGCAGAGGCGGTCGCTGCCTCGTCTACGGCGGCCGCCGTCGTCTACGCGTCCACAGCAGACGACGCGGTCACCGGTGAAGAGGTGACATATATCTACAACTACTACACCTATGCCAACTCCAATCTGGAATCTGCCGAGGAACTGCTGGCCGCGTACTACGACCTGTATGACGAGTTGGCCGATGAGATGCTGGATGAACTGAGCGTCATCGAAGAGGAATTGGCGCAGTTGAACACCACCCTCGCCTCCATTGATGAGTCGCTGCAAGAGATTAGCGCCACGCTGGCGCAAGGGCTGGCGGTGGCCGAAGAGACGATCGCGCAACTGGAAAGTGCAGCCCAAACCGCGCAGCTCAACGCCGAAGAGTTGAAGGCGCAAGCGCAAGACATGCTGGCCGTTCTGCAGCTCGATCAGCAGAACCGCCTGAACGAACTTGCGCAGGTTCAGCCGAACAATGTCCCCGGCGACCGGTCCTCCGCGCTGCAATCGGCCTTCTCCTTCGTGGACGCAACCAACACCGCCCTGGCCGACGACAAGCTCTCTCAGACGGAACTGCTCAATCTGGCGCAACTGGGGAAGAACGCCCAGGCCGGGCTGCCGCAGATGGGTCGTGGGACGTCCGGCGCCGGTTCAGCACAAGGGGCCGGCGCCAACCCGGCGCAGCTCGCGGGCAAGTTCGATGAGGTCAGCCAACAACTGGCGCGCGGGCAGATCTCGCAAGGCCGCGCCAATACGAGCCAGATCGAGCGCTCGCTGGGTCAGCGGCCCGCCGCGCCAACGTTGGGGCAAGCGCCGGCCATGCCGGAAAAACCGGGCGGCAACCTTCCGGCGCCTTCGAGTGGTGGGCGCAGCAGGCCGAGCCGGCCATAGCGCCGATCGGGGCGGTATCAACTATCGGGGATATCGGGGCGCACGGCTTGTGCGCCCCTATTGCTGTCGTTCGACCAATGCATCGAGCAGCTCGCCGAGCGCGGCATGCGGCGCGCGCACGGCGTCGGGGGTAAGCTCATCGAGCGCAGCCTGCGCCTCGGCCGAGGCGGCAGCCACCTGCGCCTGCACGAAAGTGCGCGCGCCCGCGGCATCGAGCAGCGCCAGGATGGCGGGGACATCGGCGGCGGTGAAGTCAGGCCCGGCGTAGCGGCTGCGGAGCGCCGGGCCGACATCGGGATGCGCCAGGCCGTGGAGCACCGGCAGCGATTTCTTCTTGCTCAAAATGTCGCTGGCCGCCGACTTGCCGGTGATCTCTTCATCGCCCCAGATCCCCAGCACATCATCGCGCAACTGGAAGGCCCGGCCCAACGCTGCGCCGAAACGGCGATAGGCCGCCACCACCGGCGGCGCCGCGCCCGCCAGCAGCGCGCCGATCTCTGGCGATGCGGCCAGCAGCGCGCCCGTCTTGCCGGCGATCATGTCGAAATACTCGTCCGCCGATACATCGAGCCGCCCCTCGAAGGCCATGTCGAGATATTGGCCTTCCGTCAGGCGCACGCACATCGCGCTGAACCGCTCGAGCGCGGCCAGCGCGATCTCGGCCGGCACGCCGCCCCGCTGGAGACGAAAGAACGCGGCGTGGGCCAGGCTGAACATGCCATCCCCGGCATTGCAGGCCTGGGACATCCCAAAGATCGTCCAGGCGGTCGGCCGGCCGCGACGCGTCGGGCTGGCATCCTCGATATCATCATGGAGCAGCGAGAAGTTGTGCAGCAGTTCCAGCCCGGCCGCAGCCGGCACGGCCCGTACCGGATCGCCGCCCGCAGCCGCGCACGCCAGGAGGCAAAGCAAGGGTCGCACCCGCTTGCCGGAAGGCATCTGCGCGGGGGCCAGGCCGGCATCGAGCCACCCCATGTGATACTGCATGATTGCGTAGTGCCCCCGGACGGCAGGCTCCGGCGCGGCGAGCAGCTCGCGCATCTCGGCTTCGACCCACCGGAGATAGTGCGGAACGAATTCAGCCAAACTCATAAAAGCGATCCTCGCAGACAGGCCGGATTTCACTGCCCGACAAATTTAAGTCCCTCAACTCGCCAGGCTGACACGCCCTGGCTCAGCAAGCGCCGGCAGGTCGCCCGCGGCCGAACAAAACATGGCGATGCGCAGCTCGGCGGCGAATTGCTCAATCGCCGCGCTGACCGCGCCGCTCGAATCGGCCGCGGCCTTCAGGAACGGCCCGGCGATCCCCACCGCGGTCGCGCCGAGCGCGATCGCCTTCGCCGCTTCGATGCCGGTGCGCATCCCGCCGCTGGCGATCAACGGCAAGTGCGGCGCGGCCTGGCGGGCCTGTTGCAGCGCATCGGCGGTGGGGATGCCCCAATCGGCGAAGGCCTGCGCCAGCCGGCGGCGCGCCTCGGTCGGCGCACGATGGCTCTCGACCGCGCTCCAGGAGGTGCCGCCCGCGCCGGCCACGTCAATCGCCGCGACCCCGGCCTCGGCCAGCCGCCGGGCCAGCTCGCCGTTGATGCCCCAACCGACCTCCTTCACCACCACCGGCGCGGCCAGCCCACGACACACCATCGCGATCTTGTCGAGCAGCCCGCGCCAGTCCCAATCGCCATCGGCCTGCAGCGCCTCCTGGAGCGGATTGAGGTGCAGGATCAGCGCATCGGCGCCGATCATCTCCAGCGCCCGCCGGCAGTGATCCAGGCCGTAGCCGCGATTGAGCTGCACGGCGCCGAGGTTGGCGAACAGCAAGATGTCCGGCGCGACATCGCGCACGCGGAAGGTGTGGGCGGTCTCGGCCTGCTCCAGCCCGGCCCGCTGCGAGCCGAGGCCCAGCGCGACCCCGCAAGCCTGCGCGCCCTGCGCCAGATTGCGGTTGATCTGGGCCGCCACTGCCGTGCCGCCGGTCATCGAGGAGATGAGCAGCGGGACTTGCAGCCGCTTGCCCAACAGCGTCGCCCCGGTATCCACCGCGCGCAGGTCGAGCTCGGGCAGCGCCTGATGCACCAGGCGATAGCGCTCGAAGCCGGTGGTGAGATGGGGAAACTGGACATCTTCTTCCAGGTTGATGCGAATGTGATCGGCCTTGCGGCGGTCGTGGGTCATGAAACTGCCTTTCGTCGTGCTCCGGCCCTCTGCCCGCGCAGAAGACCGAACTCGGCCGCGACTTTCGCGCGGCGGCCGTGTTTACCTGCTTAGTTGCATACACGGCATCTTACCAGCCTGACCGATGCTTGTCAAAGCCGGCGCCGAGTTTAGGCGATGGGGAAAGCGCGGGTAGCCGGTATGTTTCTTTGACAGACCCGCCACAGGCTGCTAGAATAGCATGACCGTTAGGCCTCG
>CAZYHE010000490.1:0-4156 GCA_964647225.1 uncultured Anaerolineales bacterium | reverse complement strand
GGTAGCGGATACGGGATTCGAACCCGTGTCTCCGCCTTGAGAGGGCGATATCCTGGGCCTCTAGACGAATCCGCCTCACCAAACTACGCCATTATACGGATGTGACCGGTCTGTGTCAAATTTGGCGGGTGCGCGAATATCGCAGCCCGGAAGCCGGGCGCGCTTCCCGTGCTCGGACGGCAGGCGCGCCAAAAACGCGTAGGGGCAGTGCCTCCGTGCCCGCTCTCGCGGGGGGATCGCCCCTACGTGCCTGCGCCGGGGCGATTGTGCGTCACGCGCCTGGGGTACGCGCCGCCAGCGCGCGCGTGTTCTCCTCGATGTTGATGAGCAGCGAGAGGATGCTGCCCAGGGCAAAGAACTGCACGAACCAAACAACGCCGAAAATCGGCAGCCCCAGCAGGGCGCCCAGCGACGCCACCTCATACCACGGCGCCCCGCGGCCAGAGGCGGAGAGGAACGCCGGCAGCGCAACGATCACTGCGATGAGCGCGCCGAGCAGCATCAGCCAGGCGAGCAGCTTGAGAATGAAAGCGATGAGTCGCAACACCTGATACTTGCGGGGTAGGTTCATATACGCAACCGTCCTTTCTGAAGCGGTGAGTCGTGATGAACAGCGGCCAGCGCGGAGCATCACGACTCACGCCTCTGGTTGGGTTAGTGCATCACAGCCTGGATCGGCTTGGCGCCGGCCGCCGGCGGGAAGTGAACCATCACACCGATGTCCAGCGTGTCGAGCATGGGCAGCATTTGGTTGACGGTCGCGACGTAGGGGCTTTGCGGGTTCATCTGCGCATAGGCCTCGGCCGCATTCTTCAGCAATTGCTTGTCCCAGGTGAAGCTCGGCAGCGGGTTGTTGTTCACATAGACGAACAAGCCCTCAGGTTTGGTGCGCAGTTCCAGGGCCTGGATATCCTTGCCTTGCAAGTTCTTCAGCACGCCCATTTCGATTGCCACAGGCACCGGCAGGCCGATGTCCGCCAGGTCATAGCCGGAGACGCCCAGGATGGACGGCACGCCCTGCACATCGTAGCGCACCTCGAATTTCAGGATGATGGAGGCGGGATCCTTGCTCGGATTGACCTTCGCCATCACCACCGACTCCTCGGCGAGGGCGATCTCTTTGGCGCCCGGCTGCAGCGGGAAGCGCACCACGACCGCCAAACCCAGGCGGCTGACGATCGGGAGCAGCTTGCGAATGGTGGTGAACAAGTTGGCGTTTTCCGGGCTGAACGCCATGGCGAGATCCATCGCCTGACTCAACGATTTGTCATCCCAACTGAGGTGCGGCATCGGCTTGGCATTGAGCATCATTGCCACACCCTCGCCGGTCTGACGCAGCTCGACGTGCTGGACGTTCGCGTTGGTCATCCACGTGACGTAGAACGGATCGAGCTTGATGCCACTCAGATCCTGGCCCAACATCAGGCCCACGTCCGCCAGCTTCATGCCGAGCACCACCGGGTTGCCATCCTTGTCGAACGAAATCTCGAGGCGTGGCAACGCCAACATGAACATATCGCCGCTTTCGGTCTTGGCGCCGGTTTTCGGCGTCATCGCCGGCCCACAAGCCGACAGGGTCAGCATCACAACAACG
This sequence comes from uncultured Anaerolineales bacterium, assembly GCA_964647225.1. GTDB lineage: Bacteria > Chloroflexota > Anaerolineae > CG2-30-64-16 > CG2-30-64-16 > CAZYHE01. The sequence goes on along the minus strand of CAZYHE010000490.1, from coordinate 2,562 downwards.
AGCGACAGCAACAGAAACTTACGCATGACATACCTCCCTTGGATGTGAAGTGTGTGGCAGCCTTCTGAAAGGCGTGAATCGCGTTTACTCCGCTCAGCGTTCGGGCAGCGGGAGCGTTTTCGCGCCCGCGGCGGGCGGCAAGAGCACCAGCACGTCAATGTCGGCCCGATCCAGCCCCGGCGCAATCTCGGTGACCAACGGGCCGTAGGGGCTGTCGGGCATCAACTGTCCGAAAAGCTCCGCGGCATTGGTCAGGAACCGGCTGTCCCACACCAGGTGGGGCAGCGGTTTGCCGTTGACGTAGATGAAGAGACCGCCCGGCTTGCTACGGATCAGCAGGTGTTGGATATTTGCGCCCTGCAATCGTTTGAGCGTGTCCGCGTCGAGCACCGGCGGCACCTCGACGCCGAGCGCGGAGAGATCTTTGGCGGTCACGTCGAAGATACCCGGCATACCCTTGTCGTCAATCTTGGCATCCAGCTTGATGATGGCTGTGGCCGGTCCGGCGGCGGTCTCGGGCACGATCTTGGCGCCTTCCTCCAGGGTGATCAGCGGGATGTCGGCGGTCCCGGTCTTCTTGGGGAGGCGCACAACCACATCCAGCCCGAGCCGGCGCACGATGGGCAGCAGCTTTTTCACCGTGCCCAAGTCCTGTCCCATCATCACCTGCGCGAGGTCGGCGCCCTGGGCAAGCGCCTCATCATCCCAACCGATGTGGGGCAGAGGCTTGCTGTTGACATAAATCACCAGCCCGCGAGCAAGGATGCGCGCTTCCAGGTGCTGGACATTGGCGGCGATCAGGGTGTCGAGCAGGGGCTGGGGGAAGCGGGCGTCCATCCCGAAGAGCGCGGGGGAAAGGCCGAGGATGCTTGGATTCCCGGCGGCATCCACGTTGACGACGATGCGCGGCAGCGCCAGCATGAAAGGCTCCGCGGCCTTCTGCGCCGCGGGCTGCGCTGCCGATCCACAACCGACCAGCAGCATCGTGACGACCAGCAGTGCGGCCAATGTCCACCTTGACATCATGTACCTCCTTATGTGACCTGAACAGACGATACTCGCCAACTATCCACATGATGCCAGGGGCGTGTCCCCCAGGCATGACCGCCGAAATGCATGACGTTAGGAATTATAACGTACTCGGCGGCGCGTTACAACAGCCAGAGTTTTACGGAATCCATACGTTTTCCCTACGCTGTCTGTGCAATCGCCCGGACAGCGTGTCTGCGGCGTTTTACGGGTGCAGCGCCGCCCACACCTTCTCACTGGTGATCGGCATGGCGTCAATCCGCACGCCGACCGCGCGGTAGACCGCGTTGGCGATGGCCGGCGCGGTCGGCACCATCGGGTGCTCGCCGATGCCGCGCGCGCCATAGGGGCCGTCGTCTTGCGGCACCTCGACGATGATGTTCTCCATCTCGGCCGGCGTGTCGATGGTCGTGGCGATGCGGTAGTCGGTGAAGCTGGGGTTCATGGGCTTGCCATTCTTGAGGATGATGCTCTCCAACAGCGCCGTACTCAGGCCCTGCACTGCGCCGCCTTCCATCTGGGTGCGCACCATGTCGGGGTTGATCGCCCGGCCCACGTCGTAGGCCGAGACGATCTTGCGCACCTGCACCGCGCCCGTCTCGTCATCCACCTCCACCTCGACCGCCTGGCAGCCGGTGGTGAAGTGGACGACCGCGCGCGGCCCCTGGCCGGTCTCCGCGTCGAGCGGCGTCACGTACTCCGGCATGAACTTGCCCTGGCCGACGACCGGGCCGCCGATCCAGGTGCCGTCAGGCCGCTGCATCCCGTAGATTACCAGGTCGCGCAGCGGCCGCGCTTCCTCGGTCCGGTAGCTCACCACCTCGCCGTCAATGATGTCCAGGTCGTTGATGTCTTCGCCCCACGCCTCGGCCACGGTCTGGAGGATCTGCGTCCGGGCGTTCTCCGCGGCTTGCAGCACGGCATTGCCCATGCTCCACGTCAGCCGGCTGGCGACCGTCTGCCACTCGTAGGGGCTGTAATCGGTGTCCACCGTGTTGACGCGCACGTCTTCGATCTTCACGCCCAGCCCCTCGGCGGCAAACTGCGCCATGGCCGTCAACGCGCCCTGGCCGATGTCCACCCCGCCGATACTGACCGTGGCGGTGCCATCCTCGTTCAGGCGCACGGTCGCGCTGGAGCCGGGGTTGGGCGGCATCGCCGGCGCCTTCCACATGGCCGCCAGCCCCTTGCCGCGGCGTTTGTGCGGATTGCTTGTTGGGGCCGGTCTCCCGACCGTGCCCCCCCCGTCTGGCTCGGTCTGAGACCGGCCAGTGCGCGATGAGGGTGAGTTCCACCCGATCGCCGCCGCGGCCTTCTCGATGCACTGGCTTAGCCCCGTCGGGTGCATGATCATGCCGGTCAGCGTCTCATCGCCCTCCTTCAGGCAGTTGATCAGCCGCACTTGCACCGCGTCGAGACCCAGCCGCTCGGCCATCTGATCCATGTGCTGCTCGATGCCCCAGTGGATCTCCGGCATCCCGAAGCCGCGCATCGCGCCGCCCACCGGGTGGTTGGTGTAGACGCACATGCTGT
>CAZYHE010000489.1:0-4164 GCA_964647225.1 uncultured Anaerolineales bacterium | reverse complement strand
GACGAGGTCACCCGCGACCTTCACGAGGGCGATTTTGGTTTCGACGGGCAATTTACCACCCGGCTGGATGGTTTGCGCCGGGAGGGCAAGTGGCAGCGCGAGGGCTGCGAGGAGTGCGGTTGGTGTTTTCATGGGGAAAAGTATAGTAATCCGTCAGGGCGCAAATAATCGGTTCGTAGTGGCGACTTCAGTCGCTCGTCCGCACGAAAACGACTAAAGTCGTTACTACCAACCCGAACGCATCATACGGGACGCCAAATGGCGAAGCCGATCATTCATAATTCGATGCCTTCACGCTCCAGGGCTGCCCGCAGCGATGCTCGGCACGAGTTGGGATCCACCAGATCAACTTGAAAAGCTGAGCTCAAACCGGTGACGGCCGCGACGGCGCCATAGTAGCGTTCGGGTGGGATGCCCCAGGCGGCTAAATCAATATCCGACCACGGTGTGAACCAAGCCCCATGCGCCAACGAACCGAACACGACAACTTTATGCGCGCCGTACTCGTCTCGGAGGAGGCGGGCAGCTTGGCGCGCCACTCGCCAGGCTTGCTGGCGGCGACGCACCGCGCGCGTCGTCTGAGGTGTCTGCTGAGTGGCGGCAGGTTCACCTGGCTGATAGGCCTGCCACTCCCGGGGAGTAAGTTCAAGGGCTGTCGGTGTCATCAGAACCTCCGCGCCAAGCTCGTTTGCCATGCCCACGCCACGCATGGAAATGATCTCGCGTGGATTATACACCATATCGGTGTATAATGTGGCGCGGGAGCAGTGTAACTGAGGATCTGAAAAAGGGGAAACGCGTGCTACACGTCAAAAACACCAGTCGGAATACCACGCTTATTGATCGCGGTCGCGTCGCCGACACCGTTTGGACGCGCTTCAAGGGGTTGCTGGGAGTGCGCGAGCTGGCGGCGGGGGACGGGCTGGCGATCATCCCCTGCAACGGGGTGCATTGCATGTTTATGGCCATCCCCATTGATGTGCTGTACATCTCGGCCGATCATCAGGTGGTGGCGCTCGACCCCCAGATGCGGCCCTGGGCGATCGGCCGTTTCTATCGCGGCGCACACTACGTGGTCGAGCTGCCGGCGGGCACGATCGCCCGCACGGGCACGGCGGTGGGCGACCAGCTTGCCGTCAGCTATTGATCCGGCGGGCGCTCGGCGCGCCGGCCAGCGCAGTCAGTTCCGCTTCGAGCGCGGCGAGTTGATCGGCTAACGCCTGCACCTGCGACCGGTCGGGGACGTGCCGGCTTGCCAGGGCGCGGCGGAGCGCCAACTCTGCGGGCCAATCGCCGGATGCCAGCGGGCCACCCAGCGCCAGCAAGCGGTCGCGCAGGCTCAGCCCATCTTCTTCGGCCAGGTCGCCGGCCAGCACCAGGCTGCGAATCCGCCGCTCGATCTCCTCATCCACGTGGCGCACCAGATCGAGCGGCGCGCTCAGGCTGCGCCGCAATGCCGCCAGCGTATCACCGCCCGCCTGCACCAGGCCGGCCAGCAACGCCTGGGGCAAGAAGCCGCTCTGCCGCTTCTCCTGCTCGACGATGATCTGCATGAGGATCAGCGCGGTCAGGTCTTCGCCGGTGGCGTGATCCACCACCTGCACCTCCGCGCCCGCCCGGATCAGCGCCGCAACGCCATCCAGCGCGATGTATTGCCGGGCCGCCGTGTCGTAGAGCTTCCGATTGGGATAGCGTTTGATGACTGGCATACGCGCAGGTCAGGACTTCTCCTTCAGTTCGTCTACCTTCTTGGTTAGCTCGGCGATCCGGGCGCTCAACGTGGCGAGTTCATCGGTGGTCGGGACGTTCATCCGCGCCAGCAGCTCTTCGGCGCGCTTGTCGAGGCCATCTTCGACCTTCTTGACCTGCTTCTTGCGACGCTCCAGGACATCCTTCATCATCTTGCGGCCATCGGCCTCCGCGATCTCCCCGCGCTCCACCAGCCGGCCGACGAACTCCTCGACCTCCTCTTGGGCCAGGGCCACTGCGCCGATGCCGGCCAGCAGCACCTTGTGTACCGTATCCACGAACACGCTCGGCGCGGCCGGCTCGGTGACCGCCGCCTTCGCCTCATCCGCCTTCGGTTCGACTGCCTTCTTGGCTTCCTTGACTTCCGTACCCATAGTTGCCCTCCTGATCTCACTCACGAACGCCAAATGACGCATTGCGTCATGCAGTAATATACCATAACGCGTCGGTGATGTCAAAGGACCGATGAAGGCTGGGGCGTGAGATACCGTGGATACCACCTTGACGAATTGCCCGTCAGGCTGGTATACTCACAATCCAGGTGGGTAAGAAAGCGGAGGCCGGGTTTCCGCAGGGGAACCCGGCTTTCGCGTGCGACACTCGACCGGGGCGCGCTCCTCGATGCCACACTTCACGCATACCGACCAATCCAAACCATCGGAGCATTCCTTGTTTACTTCACTTAAGTCTCAATTTCTCCTTGATCCCGGCGTCATCTTTCTGAACCACGGTTCATTTGGCGCCTGTCCGCGGCCCGTGCTCGAAGCCTGTCAGGGGTTCCAGCGCGAGCTGGAGGGCCTGCCCACGCGGTTCCTCGGCGGCCGGTCGCGCGATCTGCTGATCGCCAGCCGGGCCGCCCTGGCCCAATTCGTCGGGGTCGGCGCCGATGATGTCGTCTATTTCGCCAACCCAACCACCGCCATCAACGCCGTCGCGCGCAGCCTGGCCGATGATTACTCGGCCAGCAACGGCCGCGACGGGACGATCCGGCCGCCGCTGCGGCTGAAACCGGGCGATGAAATCCTGACCACCGACCATGAATACGGTGCGATGGAGCGTACCTGGCGCTATGTGTGCTACCGGACGGGCGCGACCATGATCCAGCGCGCCATCCCGACGCCGGTCACCACCCAGGAAGATTTCGTGGCGCATTTCTGGGCGGGGGTTAACGAGCGCACCAAGGTCATCTTCATCAGCCACATCACCAGCCCCAGCGCGCTGATCTTCCCGCTGGCCGAAATCTGCCGCCGCGCCCGCGCGGCCGGCATCCTCACCGTGGTGGACGGCGCGCACGCCATCGGCCAAATCCCGCTCAACCTGGCCGAGCTGGGCGTGGACATCTACACCGGCGCGTGTCACAAGTGGCTCTCCTCTCCCAAGGGGTGCGCCTTCCTTTATACCCGGCCAGAGGTGCAGTCGTGGATCGAACCGTTGGTGGTGAGCTTCGGCTGGGAGAGCGATCATCCCGGCCCGTCGCAGTATGTGGATTGGCACCAATGGCAGGGCACGCGTGATCTGTCGCCCTTCCTGGCCGTCCCCGCGGCGATCGCCTTCCGGCAGGAACACGACTGGGATGCGGTCCAACGGCGCTGCCATCTGATGGCGATCGAAACCCGGCGCCGGATTCACGCGCTGTCGGGGCTGGCGCCCATCTGCCCGGAGCCGATTGCACCGCCCGCGGATGCGCCCACGCCGCACCCCGCGGCCTGGTTCCATCAGATGTTCTCCGCGCTGCTGCCGAACGTCAACGCGGACGTGCTGCGGCAGCGGCTGTGGGACGAATACCGTATCGAAGTGCCGCTCGGCCCGTGGCGCGGTCAGAATCGCATGCGTATCTCGTTCCAGGCCTACAACGAGCAATCGGACGCCGACACGGTCGTGGAAGCGCTCGCGCGGCTGCTGCCCGAGCTCGGCGCGTGAATCGGGCCGGGCTGATCGAGCGGAAAGAAGCGGTGCGGGCCGAGATTGCCCGCACGCGCCAGGAGTTGGCGCGTGCCCAACAAACCCAGGCTGGCCCGCGCCCGGCTCGCTCAGCCCGCCAGATCGCGGAGCTTGAAGCCCGCCTCGAGGCCCTGATGGCCGAAGAACATGCCCTGCGGCTGCAGATTGATCGGAGCGGGTAGGGTCAGGCGCGTTACACGTTTCGATCAGATTGACCAACAGACACGACACTGTTACAATCAGAACGCGCGAGGGATACGTGGGCGAGAAGGAATACCTCCTGTACCTGGATGAGGCGCAAGAGAATCGTTGCCGTTACTCGCATGTTTGGGAGCGGGGCCAGATCACTGAGTTTTGCGTGCAGTACGAAGCCCTGTTCCATGGTCGCTGGCGGGCAGTGGTACGCTTTGATAGCGCACACGGCTTACCGCACAAGGATATGCTGCTTCCCGATGGCGAAGAAATAAAGTCGTT
>CAZYHE010000488.1:0-4169 GCA_964647225.1 uncultured Anaerolineales bacterium | reverse complement strand
TGGCGACCGCGATCACCGCTGCGACGGGCCGGCCCTGCTTCGGCTGGCTGCCGCAGGATGAACGGCTGAACATCCCGGAACGCCACCTGGGGCTTGTGCCGACCGCCGAGCCGGGCCGCTGGGAGGCCTTCATCGCCGCGGCCGCCGATCACGTGGCGCGCTATCTCGATCTGGATGCGCTGCTGGCCGCGGCCGGGACGGTGCCGTCCCAGCCCGCCGTTGTAGAGACGTTGCACGCTTCGCGAACGTCTCTACAACGGCGGACGCGCATCGCCGTCGCCCGCGACGAGGCGTTCAACTTCTACTACGAGGACAACCTCGATCTTCTGCGCGAAGCAGGGGCGGAACTGGCCTTCTTCAGCCCGCTGGCTGACACCACGTTGCCGGCCGGCTGTCGCGGTCTCTACATCGGCGGCGGCTTCCCCGAAGTCTACGCCGATCGCCTGGCTGCGAATGTCGCGCTGCGCGGGGAACTGGCCGCGGCCATCGCCGCCGGCCTGCCCGCCTACGCCGAATGCGGCGGGCTGATGTACCTTACGCAATCCATCACCGACCTGGACGGCCGCACCCATCCGATGGTCGGCGCGCTGCCGGGCCGTTCCGCCATGACCGGCCGCCTCACCCTAGGCTATCGGGAAGTGACGACGCTGGCCGGCACCCCGTTGGCGCCCGCCGGCAGCACCCTGCGCGGCCACGAATTCCACTACTCGGACTGGATCGAGCAGCCCGCTGACCTGCCGGCGGCGTATCGCGTGGCGCGGCCCGATGCGCCGGCCCGCCTCGAAGGATACGCCGCCGGCAACCTGCTGGCGTCCTACATCCACCTGCACTGGGGCGCCGCGCCCGAACTGGCGGCGCGCTTCGTGGCCGCTTGTTGTGATTGATGGAGCATCGCATGTCGCATAGTGTTCTTATCCCTCTGTCGAGCTGGCTGCTCGACCGCGTCCTGGGCGACCCGCCCAACCGCTGGCACCCGGTCGCGTGGCAGGGGCGGTTTTTGGCATGGGCGGAGGGCAGGATTCAGGGGCCAGGGGGCAGGGGGCAGGGGTCAGGGGTCAGGGATCAGGAGTCAGTGGAGCTTCCTGAGCGGAGTCCCGCTGTAGTTCGCGGGACGCAGTCGAAGCATGTCCTGAGCGCCGTCGAAGGGGATGCGGCTCTGTCTGCACCCCCTCTGCCACTTGGCTCTGATTTTGCTCGCTTCGTTTGGGGCGCTGGCGTGGTGTTGGCCGGCATCGGGCTGAGCGCGGGCGCGGCGTGAGGCGCGATGCGTGTGGCCCGATCGTTGCCGTGGCCGCTCCGCCTGCTGATCGAGGCCGGCCTGCTTAAACTGACGCTGGCAAGCCACGGGCTGGATCGCGCCGCGAGCGAGGTGGAGGCGGCGCTGCGCCGCGACGACCTGCCCGAAGCGCGGCGGCTGTTGAGTTGGCATCTGGTCAGCCGCGACACGTCCGAGCTGAGCGCGGAGGAGGTGGCGGGCGCGGCGGTCGAGTCGGTGGCCGAGAACCTGACCGACGCGTTCGTCGCGCCCCTCTGCGCCTACGCCGCGGGCGGGCTGCCGGGCGTCTGGGCCTACCGCTTCGCGCAGACGGCCGACAGCATGTGGGGCTACCACGATGAGAAGCACGAGTGGCTGGGCAAGCCCGCGGCGCGGCTCGACGACGCGCTCAACTGGCTGCCGGCGCGGCTGGCCGCCGGATTGCTGACGGTCGCGACGGCGCTGGTCGAGGGCCGGCCGGCTGCGGCCAACGCCTGGCGCGCCCGGCGTGCGCAGGCTCGCAACACCGCCAGCCCCAACGCCGGTCAGACCATGGCGACGATGGCCGGCGCGCTGAACGTCACCTTGACGAAGCGCGGGCACTATGCGCTGGCCGGCGGCGACGCGGAGATCACGCCCGACGTGCTGGCGCGCGGCCGGCGGATCGTGCGCGTGGCGGCCGGGCTGGCCGTGGTCGCGGCGACGGTCGCGGCCGCGATCTTAGCGAGCAAGCGTGATTGTGGGTGTTGCGGCGCAGGCCGGGGACGCGGACGACGCGGGCGCTAATGGCACGCAGACAACACGGACAGAATCCAGAAAACATCCGCGTAGTCAGCGTTGTCCGCGTCCCGTCTTGGAGCAGATATTCGTGAGCCAGACATCTTCCATCTCTCCCGAACCGCACGGCGGGCCGGACTACGGCGAGCTGGCCGGGCTGGGCCTGCGGCCCGAAGACGTGCTCGACTTCAGCGCCAGCACCAACGCGTTCGGGCCGCCGCCGGGCGTGGCCGCGGCGTTGGCTGCGTGCGACGTGACGCGCTATCCCGACCGCGGCGCGGCTCCCCTGGCCGGAGCGCTGGCCGCGCGCGACGGCGTGCCGGCCGACCGGGTGCTCGCCGGCAACGGCGCGGCGGGGCTGATCTGGGCGCTGGCGCTGGCGTGGCTGCGGCCCGGCGACGCCGCGTTCGTCGTCGGCCCCACCTTCGGCGAGTACGCGATTGCCTCTCGCTTGGCGCGGGCCGAGGTGGTGGAGTGGCGATACGTGCCAGGCACTTCCGAAGTGCCTGGCACGTGGAAGTTGGCTGGAGCCATCACCGCCGCCCGGCCGCGGCTGGTCTGGCTGTGCAACCCGAACAACCCGACCGGCGCGTACCTGTCGGCCGCGGAGATCGCCGCGCTGCTGCCGGCCGCGCCCGATGCCCTGTGGGTGCTCGACGAGGCGTATCGGCCCTTCGCCGCCGACCCGTGGCCCAGCGTCCCGCTGATCGAGCGTGGAAACGTCGCGCTGCTCCGTTCGCTCACCAAGGATTGCGCGCTGCCGGGGGTGCGGCTGGGCTACCTCCTGGCCGGGCCGGACGTGATCGCCCGTGTCGCGGCCGCCCAGCCACCGTGGAGCGTCAGCGCGGCCGCGATTGCCTGCGGGCTGGCCGCGTTGGATGATGGCGGACACGTTGCCCGCACGACCGCGGCCTTGCGCGGAGAAGCGATCCGCCTGGCCGGCCGGCTGGCTGGTCAAGGCTGGCCCGTGCTGCCGAGCGCGACCCACTTCATGCTGATCGAGGTCGGCGACGCGGCCGGCGCGCGAGCAACCCTGCTGCGCCAGCACCGCATCCAGGTGCGCAACTGCGCGTCCTTCGGCCTGCCCGGCTTCATCCGCGTCGCGGCGCGCCTGCCGGAGGAGAACGAACGGCTGATCGAGGCGATGAGCCGCATCCACGTGCCAGGCACTTGCGAAGTGCCTGGCACGTAATGGTAGGAAAGCTATGACCGCCAGGACTTTAATGATCCAGGGCGCGGCCTCCTCCGTGGGCAAAAGCCTGCTGGTCGCCGGGCTGTGCCGGCTCTACGCCCGCCGGGGGCTGCGCGTGGCCCCGTTCAAGGCGCAGAACATGAGCAACAACGCCGGGGTGACGCCCGAAGGCGGCGAGATCGGCCGCGCGCAGGTGACGCAGGCCGAGGCGTGCGGCATCCCGCCCCACGTGGACATGAACCCGGTGCTGCTCAAGCCGGAGGCCGACAGCTGGTCGCAGGTGGTGGTGCTGGGGAAGAAGCTGGACACCCTCCCCGCCCGTGACTACTACCGCCGCAAGGCCGAGTTGTGGGAGGTGGTCACGGGCGCGCTGGCGCGGCTGCGGGCGCGCGCCGATCTGGTGCTCATCGAGGGCGCGGGCAGCCCGGCCGAACTGAACCTGCGCCGCGGGGACATCGTCAACATGGCGATCGCACTGCACGCCAACGCGCCCGTGCTGCTGGCCGGCGACATTGACAAAGGCGGCGTCTTCGCCCAACTCCTGGGCACCCTCTGGCTGCTCGAGCCGGAGGAGCGGGCGCTGGTGCGCGGGCTGCTCGTCAACAAGTTCCGCGGCGATCCCGGCCTCTTCACCGATGGCGTGCGCATCCTGGAGGAGCGCGGGGGCGTGCCGGTGCTCGGCGTCATCCCCTGGCTGCGCGATCACGGCATCCCGGAGGAGGACGGCGCGGGGCTGGATGATCCGGCCCGTTCGCCTATCCTCGGCGCGACCACCGACCCGTCTGTGGATATCGCAGTCATCAAGCTGCCGCGCATCGCCAACTTCGATGATTTCGACCCGCTGGCGGCCGAGGCGGGGGTGCGCGTCCGCTTCGTGCAGACACCGGAGACGTTGGGGCGGCCCGACGCGGTTATCCTGCCCGGCACGAAGCACACGCTGGCCGA
>CAZYHE010000487.1:0-4182 GCA_964647225.1 uncultured Anaerolineales bacterium | reverse complement strand
CCGTGCCGGTGGAATCAGTCGGCCATGAGTACTGGTTCGAGGATGGCATCCACATCGGTTTTCACGGGAGCAGCCACGGCCAGACGATCTATGGCAGCATCCGTTACGATAACACCGAGCACATCGAGGCGCCGTTCCCGGTCAAGATGTCGTGGCATTTCAGTTCGAACGCACTCGATCTCATCGTGGGGGACAGCAACGCGGAGGCGCCTTACCTTTTGCTATGGCGTTTTCGTGAGGGCGTCTTCGAGGGGCCGCGCATCCTGGCGCAGCATCGCGGCTCATTCCACGTACAGATCGTCCACGTTCACCCGCGTTTCACGCCGGATGGCTCGCAGGTGCTCTACACCGCCGACCCGGACGGTTATGGGCAGGTGTTCCTGGCGGATGTGCCGGAGTTCGAGTCGTTGCCGGTCTTGGCAGGGGAAAAGACGCGGGCGTAATCGGGCTAACGAATCACGTCATCTATCGCAATTTGCACATCGGGGAACGCCAGGGGGCTGACCGTCTCGCCCGACAAGGCTTTGCGCAGCAGCTTGTAACCGGCCGGTGACGGCTCGCGGTAGACTTCGAGCCAGCCGGCGGTCAGGTCCACCAGCCACGTCTCCGCGATGCCCGCGCGGGCGTAGGTGCGCACTTTTACATCGCGGTCGTAATCGGCTGTTGAGTCACTTACCTCGATAATCAGCAGCGTCTCGTCGGTCGTAGGATGGGAAGTCGCATAATCATCTTCGCGAGGCACAAGAATCGTGAGGTCAGGTTGCGGTTCCGATAAGTCATCCAGTTGCAGGGGATCTTGTACGCCAATTAGCGCGCGATCCTGGAGCAAGCGATTCAAGATCCGATTCGTGCGTTTGACCGTAGCAGCATGTTTCGATCCAATCGGTGACATCATGACGAGATCCCCTCCGATGAGTTCCACGCGATCATCTTCGCCGAAGATGCCGGCGGCAATCAGTTGATGATATTCGGCCACTGAGAACCGCCAGCGGAGCGCGGCCGGCGGCGGCTCGGCCCGCTCACGCTGATCAGATGAGCTTGGCCGCGCCGCGAGGACACGATCCGTCGTGGCGCGGTCCATCGTCAATACAGTCATGTTATCCTCCCGTTCGTGTGCCCACGCTTCTCGACCCAACTTGCCCCGATTCTATCATACTCCTGGGAAGACCGCAACGGTTTTGGTCTCCGCTCGAACGCTGCGGTCATCCGCCCCGGCCGATGACCGCAGCCACGAAGCGCGGCAACTCGCGCACCTTGAGCGTCTGACACGCCGCGAGATACACCACGACCCCCATTGATCCCGCGAGGGCGAGGGTCAGCAGGTTGCCCCAGCCGGCGCGACCGGCATAAGCTATCAGCAGGAGGATGGCGCCGCCCATGGCCGCCGATGCAACCAGTAAGCGCGCCAGCAGACTGCCGAAGTCGCGATCCAGCACCCGGCCCAGCCGCCGGCGCAGGATGAAGAGCAGCGCCAACACTTCGGCCGTCACCGCCAGTGAGTTCGCCAGCGCCAATCCGCCGTGACCCAGTGGCCCCATCAGCAGCGCGGCGAGGAGGATGTTGGCCGCGGCCGAGGCGGCGGCCAGCAGCAGCGGCGTGATCGTGTCCTGCTGCGCGAAGAAGGTGCGCGCGGCCAACTCCAGGCAGACATGGGCGGTCAGGCCCAGCGCGTAGAAACGCAGCGCCACATAGACCGCCTCGGTCGCGGCCGCGTCGAACGCCCCGCGCTGGTAGAGGAGCGCCAGCAGCGGCCGGCCCAGCAGGATCAGACCGACGGCCGCGGGCACGGCCAGCGTGATCACCGTCCGCAAAGATTCGTTCAGCGTAGCGGCCAGCCCCGCCCGATCGCCCCGCGCGGCCAGGTCGGCCAGGGTGGGGAACGCCACCAGCCCGAACGCCGTGCCGATGATCGTCTCGGGCAGTTGCATGGCGTCCCAGCCCCACTCCAGCGCGCTGACGCTCCCCGCGCCCAGCCGCGAGGCCAGGTTGGTCGTCGCCAGCAGCGTCAGGTGGAACACCCCCAGGTCGAGCACGCGCGGGCCAAGCAGCACGGCCACTTTGCGGATGGCGCCGTCCCCGGTATCCAGGATCGGCCGCCAACGGAAGCCGAAGCGGATCAGCCCCGGAATCTTGACCGCCAGATGCAGAAATGCGCCGATCACCGCGCCCGCGGCCAGCCCGGCCACGCCCCAGGTCGGCGCCAGCCAGACCGCGCCCACGATGACCCCGACCGGGTAGACGACCGGCGCCAGGGCCGGCAGCAGGAAGTGCTTGAAGCCGTGCAGGATGCTGCCCTGGAGCGCGCTGACGCAGAAGATGAGCGTGGAAACCAGCACGATGCGCATCACGCTGGCCGTTTCGGCGGCTTGGGCCGGGGAGAAGCCGGGCGCGATGATCGTCCGCACCAGCCACGGCGCCGCGATGGCAACGATGAGCGCCAGCGCGCCCGTGACCAAAACCACCCAGTTGGTGATCGCGCTCGCCAGCCGCCACGCGCCCGCGCGATCCTCTGCCGCCACGAAACCGGCGAACACCGGGATGAACGCCGTCGCGAGCGCGCCGCCCGCCACGACCGTGAAGAGCAAGTCGGGCAGTTTGAACGCGGCATAATACGCGTCGAGGTCGGCGCCGATGCCGAACTGCCGGGCGATGATCGCGTTGCGGATTAGCCCGGCCGCGGCCGCGAGCACGAAGGCTCCAGAGACGAGCAGGACGTTGCGGGCGATGTGGCGTTGGCGGATGGCGCCGAGATCGGTCATTGGATCAGTTCACCCCACAGAATCCTTTTCGGTATACTGAAATGTAGCATCGTGACCTCCCCCCGGCGGGACACAGCGTGACAGGAGACGGCGTGTCAGCGCACATCCAATGCGGCCAGCGCCGCAGTCGCTTCCGCGTAGTGCGGGTTCAACTCGACGGCGCGCTGCCAGGAGGCACGGGCCGCGGTCGCATCCCCCTGCGCCTTCTGCGCCAGCCCCCGCCAGTAGAACGCCTCTTCGGTCTGCCGGGCCGTCGCGATGGTGGCGTTCGCCAGGGCGATCACTTCGTCGTAGCGGCCGGTCTCGTAATACGCCTGGAACGGCCCAAACTGATACCAGAGCATCCGCCACGGCAGGCCGATCCGCCGCGCCCGGTCGTAAGCCTGGCCGGCCTCTTTGGCGCGGCCGAGGGCCACCAGGTCGCTCCCCAGGTTGAACCACGCGTAGGGATCATCGGGCCGGGCCTGCACCTCTGCCTGGGCGCGTGCCAGCGCGCGCGCCCAGAGGGTCGCTTCGTCCACGTCCTCATTCAGGATCGGCAGGATGGCCGGCGTGGCGTTGGCGTCGTAGATGACGAGGTACAATCGGTTGAACACGGCCCAGAGCCGTTCGGTCTCCTCGTAAGGCAGGCGGATGCCGGTGTAGGGTTGTCCTTTGACCAGGCCGCGAGCATCGTAGGAGTCATAAGCGATCCACTGGCCGGCATCGTCGTCATAGCCGACCAGCAAGCGATAGTGGCCCATGCCATCGTTGGGCCGCTCCTGATGCCACGTCTCGATCAGCACCGGCACACCCGCGGCGATCAACCGGCGCAGCCGCTCCGCATCGCCGTTCACGCGCGCGGTCGCGGACAAGCCGCGGCTCCGGGCATAGGCCGCCATCTCCTCCAGGCTAACGTTCTTGTCGTCAGGGTCAGGCCGAAGCTGTGTGCCGGCCTCTTCCTGCTTGACCTGCTGCCCGAAGTGGCTCAGGTACATCGCCAGGGTGGCCGGGCCGCAGTTGTTCCAGGTTTGCCAGATGTGCGTGACGCCCCCGAGCTGGGCCGCGGGCGGAAGGTCAGTGGCGTTCACGGTTCCAGCGCGGGTCGGCGCGGGCCGGCGCGCCGGGATCGCCGTCGGGATCGGCGCCGCAGTGATCGTCGGTATGATGGGTCGGCGCGGGGGAGGCGGTGTGAGGAGCGGCGTTGGCCCAGACCCGGCCGGCGCAGTCGTCGTGATGGCGGCGACTTGTGGGAGCAAGGCAACATCGGGCATCGCCGTGACGATCGGTCGCAGCGCGGCCGCGCGCGCCGGCGTGGGGCGCGTGACTAACGCCGCATCATCGTAGGGCAGCGGCGTTGGGACGAACTCGGGGTGCGGCCGCCGCGCGACAATTTCGGCCGCGACGCGGCGCCGCAGGTTGTCGGCGCTGTCGAGGCAGCCGC
>CAZYHE010000486.1:0-4186 GCA_964647225.1 uncultured Anaerolineales bacterium | reverse complement strand
TTGAAGAATAATTTGGCGCAGGACGGACAGTACTGGTGATGTTCCTTGACATCCGGATGGTGCAGGGTTCTGTGATGGATGTATTCCAGAAATTTTGGCGTCGCAAACCGCTTGCCGCAGCCTTCACACCGCTCCAGGGGATGAATTCCGATGATTTCATCCCGAATTGAAATGGTTCGAACGGTTTCTTTGTCTTCGATGCGAATGGCCTGGGTCGGACAGATATTGGCACATGTTCCGCAGCCGATGCAGGCGCCTTCAACAGCCACAATGAATTTCCGGCCCTCCCTTTTGACTGTTTTCAGCGCATCGGCCCCAACGATTTCCCGGCATACCCTTTCACAAAGAAGACATCGGATACACCCATCCGGCTGGAAAGAAGTTTCAACGCCATAGGAATCTGCCAGTTTAAGCAGAGTTCCAGACTGCGGCGCAAAAGCCAGCAATTGCTGAATGGCTTTACTGCGCGCCATGCTGACTGCCGCTGTGGCTGTTTCCACCTGAAGCCCCTCACCGGTTTTGACTGCACAGGAAAGAGCAACTTTTGACGGTTTATCCTTTACCCGGATTTCAACGGCACAGAGCTTACAGGCACCAATGGGCGTTTTCAACGCCGGATGGTAACACAAGGAGGGAATGTTCTTGCCATTGCTCCGAAGGACTTTCAGCAAGGAATGCCCTTCTTCAACCATGTAATCTTTTCCATCAATGACTATCGTGACCATTTACGGTTTCCTAATGTAAAGGTGATATCGAATAGGTAAGCCTATCGTCGTTGTTTCTTTGGGCAGAAGCAACAAGTCGGGGCAAAGGTTTGACTAACATATACACCGCAGGCAGTCCTGCGGAAGCCGGAATGTACTCATTATACCGGCGTTATCTCGTCGATGTAACCTGCCGACGATTTCCGTGCACAAGCGTCGCAAATCGAGCGTATGTCGGCAAAATGAATGACGGATCGGGTTTTGCTGCGGATATACTCCAGATATCTGGCAGGCCCCATGACCGTCCCACAGCTTTCGCAGCAGGTCAATTTCTGGCGGTTTAATATGGTTCCGCAAAGGGAAAGGATTCTTTCCCCTTTGCGGTCTTCGATTCTCATGGCCCGGGTGGGGCAGTTGGCGGCGCAGGCTCCGCAGAGAATGCAGCGCTCCTCGGTGATTCTAAAATCTGTCGGGCCCGGATGATCGAAATGGATATAGCCCATTTTCAGGGCCTCGATTCCCATTTTGTCCCGGCAGATTTCCACGCAGCGCCCGCACCGCAGGCAGACATCGCAACGCAGGCACCGCCTGGCTTCTTCACGGACCATGTTTTCCGAATACCCGAGTTCAACCTGCTGAAACGTGGTTCGCCTTCGGTCAATGCCCAGTAAGGGCATGTGGGGACGCCTTAAAACCATTTTGGTGCCGGCCGGAACTTCCAGCCAGTCGATTCTTCCCCTTCTGACCGGAACCGGCGGCATCAGGGGCTGAGGAATGCCCGATAAATACCGGTCAATGGCATCGGCTGCACGTTTGCCGCCGCCGATGGCCTCGATTACTGTTGCAGGTCCCGTCACCGCATCTCCGGCTGCAAAGACACCAGGGATCGCGGTTTCCATGCTGATTTTGCCGGCATCCAGGGTATTTCTTCGGGTCCATTTCAGCCCGGGGAGTGATGCCAGGCAGTCCTGGTCCACCTGCTGACCGATGGCGGAGATCACCGCATCGGTTTCGATCAGGTAATCGCTGCCTTCGACCGGAACCGGATATTTCCGGTCGCTGCCTTCCTGGCTGACCATCTCTGCCCGGATGCAGCGAAGCGCCGTGGCCCTGCCATCTTCTCCAAGAATCTCTGCGGGTATGGTTAAAAATGAGATGTGGATTCCCTCTTCCTCTGCCTGTTCCACTTCCTCGATGTCCGCCGGCATTTCGTCGCGGGTCCGGCGATACGCCAGGGTTATCCGGTTGCACCCCAGCCTCAGACAGGTTCTGGCCGCATCGATGGCCACATTTCCGCCGCCGATGACCAC
Source organism: uncultured Anaerolineales bacterium (assembly GCA_964647225.1). Classification (GTDB taxonomy): domain Bacteria; phylum Chloroflexota; class Anaerolineae; order CG2-30-64-16; family CG2-30-64-16; genus CAZYHE01. The sequence continues at coordinate 2,172 of CAZYHE010000486.1, read as the reverse complement.
GACTTTTTTCCCGGGAATTTTCCGCTCTCCCAGAGCCACCCGGCGCAGCACGTCAATTGCCTGAAGGACCTGAGGATAGTCCTTTTCACCGGGGATATTGAGTTTAAAGGAATTATGGGCGCCAATGGCAATAAAAAAGGCTTTAAACCCTTCGGCTTTCAATTCTTCGAGGGAGACATCTTTTCCGAATGTGGTGCTGAACCGGAATTCAACGCCCAGGTCCTTGATCATGGCCACTTCCCGATCAATTACCTCGCGGGGCAAGCGGTATCTGGGAATGCCGATCATCATCATGCCCCCGGCAACGGGCAGGGATTCGATGACGGTGACACCGTATCCGTTAAGGGCCAGGTAATAGGCGGCGCTCATGCCCCCGGGACCGGCGCCGATGATGCAGACCTTCAGCCCCTTGTCCGGTTCCTTGTCCGGATTCTGATAGAGTCTTTCGGACATGGCCCGTTCCGAGGCAAATGCCTTTAAAAACTTGATGGAAACCGGCTCATCGATCCGGCCCCGTACGCACATGACTTCGCATGGCCGTGTACAGACCAGGCCGCACACCCAGGGAAAAGGGTTGTCTTTGCGGATCACATCGATGGCCTCGGCATCCCGGCCCATGCCGATCAGGGTGACATAAGTCGGGATATCGAGTCCGGCCGGGCAGGTCATCTGGCAGGGCGCGGGTGCCAGTTGAACGCAGTCTCCGGTGGCGCAGTTATGGGTTTGCACATGGCTGACAAACACTTCGTGGTGTGCGGACAAGGCTCCGGTGACCGCTGCGCCCACAGATTTGCAAATTTCATCCGGGCCTTCGTCCCCCAGCTCTTTGGCCAGGCTTTTCAGGGAAGGCAGGTGGTCTTCTCCGGCCCTGCCCCAGGCAACATCCTGCATCAGGAGCAGAATGTCTTCGGCCCTTCGACGGCTTTTGGGATATTTCAGGGATCCGGAATGAATGATGCGATCCAGATCGCTAATGGCGGCATTCACCGGACAACCGTTATCAGGCATTTTTCCTCTCTTTATTCCATTGTGGCGACAATCGCCGCATAACGTTCCCGGCGGATCTGCCCCATGGATTCCGCAGGTCCGAATTCCAGGCAATGCGTGGTGCATGCCGTGACGCAGGCCGGCTTCAGCCCTTTATCGACGCGGTCCATGCAGTAATCGCATTTTACGACTTTGCCGATTTCCGGGTTCCACTGCGGCGCTCCCCATGGACAGGCCGTGATGCAGGTTTTACACCCCACGCACAAGGAATGATCCACGAAGACGATGCCGTCCCGGGGCCGCTTCTGCATCGCGCCGGTCGGACAGGCCGCCACGCACCAAGGGTTTTCGCAGTGAAAGCAGGGCATGAATACATAGGAAGCCCTGGGAAGGCCCCCGACAAATCTGGGGCCGATGGTCATGATCTGACAGAGTCTGGGGCCGGCCGGCAGCCCTTTGCTGCTTTTACACTGTATCTCGCAGCTATGGCAGCCAATGCATTTCTTTTTGTCCTGAAACAAGTAATATTTGCTCATTATCCTTCTCCTTATTCCGATCCTTATTCCTTTAAGGCGGGTTTGACTCTAACAAAGGTGTCATGAAGCACCGGGCTGCCGCCGACCCTGTCGAAAATATTCTCCTGAATCACGCTGTCCTAAAGTCCCTTGTTATAGCAGCGGGTGGCCAACTTAGCTTCATGGCTGAACCCATGAATCATGAACACGGCCTCCAGATGAATGAGTTCTGTTGCAAAGGCTTTGATACTGCCCGAGCCGCAGGCTGAGGTGACTTCCACCGTATCGCCGGAGCGGATTCCCAGAGTCGCGGCTTTTCCGGAATTGATCCAGAGCAGGTTTTCAGGAAAAAGCTCGTTGAGGTAAAGATTGTTCTGGGTGGACACACGGGTGTGAAGGGCTGTTCTGCCCACAACCAGCCGGAAGGTGTTATCCGCATTGGCCAGTACAGGCTCGTAATCCGGGAAAGAGGCAAAACCCGCGTTCTCCAGGAGCGAGGACTTGAATTCGATCTTTCCTGATGGGGTCTTAAGCTGGATGCCTTCTTTGCGGTCCCAGAAAATCTGGTCTTTGCCATAGGCCACAAAACCCCTGGACGCAAAATCCTCAGGGGTAAATCCCGTGGGCTCCAGTTGCCAGCGGACCAGTTCTTCCATGCCGGAATAGGGGA
>CAZYHE010000485.1:1714-4206 GCA_964647225.1 uncultured Anaerolineales bacterium | reverse complement strand
AGATAGAATGACAAAACTGCCTGAGATGACTAGAGCAGAAGAGGCCGAATTCTGGAAAATCCATAGCGCGGCTGACTACTGGGACGATATGGAAGAAGTTGATCTGAAAGTCCATCCCAGTGTCAAGATTCCACGCGATCTCAGCCGCCGATGTCCCGTGTGCGACGATGCGCTGCTCTTCAGATACCTGGATCGTGATTCGCGCGATAGGCAGGTGACTCTGCATCTGATGCAGTTTTACTGTCGCAAAGGCCATTATGATCAATTGGCGTCTAGATCCGAGAAGTTGTCGCGCGCCATCGAGGCAGTGCTCGATCTGCGCTCGGACGAACCGATATTAATCGAGGAGCTGGCGCTTGCATAGAGAGAAACACCGGGTGACCTGCCCCGATGATTGACGTGCGATGCAGCCAGATTGCATCGCACGTTTTGTTTTTGCGCGGCGTTCGTATTTCGCATATAATCCCTCTATTCCGGCGCGACGCACTGCTTGAGTGCGTCGTCGCTTTGTTTGCCAGGAGCTTTCATGTTTGAACGACAGATCGGCATTGATCTCGGCACGGTAAACGTGCTGGTATACGTGAGCGGCCGCGGGATCGTGCTGCGAGAACCTTCGGTGGTCGCGATTTCGATCCGCGACAATAAGATCGTCTCGGTGGGCCAGGAGGCGCGCGAGATGATCGGCCGTTCGCCCGAGAGCATCGAAGTCGCCCGGCCGATGCGCGAGGGGGTCATCGCCGACTATGTAGTGACCGAAGCGATGCTGCGCTACTTCATCCGCAAGGTGATCGGCCGCAACCCGCTCCTCAAGCCGCGCATCATGATCAGCGTACCGCGCGGCGTGACCAGTGTGGAGAGCCGCGCCGTGCATGACGCCGCGATGCAGGCCGGCGCCAAGGAAGCGTACTTGATCCCCGAACCGTTGGCGGCCGCGTATGGCGCGGGCCTGCCGATCGGCACGCCGACCGGCAACATGGTGGTGGATATCGGCGGGGGCACGACCGAAGCGGCCGTCGTTTCGATGAACGATATCGTCGTCTGGAGCAGCGTGCGCGTGGGCGGCAACCGCACCGATGAAGCGATCATCAGCTATGTGCGCAAGAAGTATAATTTGATCATCGGCGAGCAGACGGCTGAAGAGATCAAGATTCAGATCGGGAGCGCGCTGCCACTGGCCGATGCGCTGTCCCTCGAAGTGCGCGGGCGTGATCAGGTGGCGGGCCTGCCCAAGACGATCACGCTGACCTCCGGGGAGATCACCGAGGCGATTGCCGAGCCGTTGGCTTCGATCATCAGCGTGGTCAAACAAACGCTGGAGAAGACGCCTCCCGAACTGGCAGCCGATATCATTGATCGCGGCATGGCGTTGGGCGGCGGCGGCGCGTTGCTGCGCAATATGGATCGGCTCCTGACGAAAGAGACCGGCGTCCCGTGCTTCGTCGCCGAAAACCCCATGGCCTGCGTGGCGCTCGGCGCAGGTAGGGCGCTGGAAAACTACCACATCATGCGCCGCAGCCTACCAACGATTTGAATGCAGAATGCGGAATGCAGAATGCAGAATGATACCTTCACTCCGCATTTTGCATTCTGCGCTCCGCATTTTTCGTTCACCTCTTCTGCTTCGCCTTGATTTGCGCCAGCGCGGCCAGGGCTGCTTTGCGCACCTTGCTCTTGGCATCCGTTTTGCTGACCGACGCCAGCGCGGCCTCGGCGCTGCGATCGCCGATGCGGCCCAGGCTTTGCGCGGCCGCCTCGCGCGCCATGCTGCCGGGATCATGCGCCAACCGGTCGCACAGATCAGGCATGGCCGCGGGATCGCCCAGGTCGCCGAGCGCCAGGAGCGCTGCCGCCCGCACCCGCACATCGTTGTGCGTCAGGGCATCGCGCAGCGGGGTCAGCGCTGCGCTTTGCCGGCTGCGCCCCAGCCAATGCGCCGCCCTTTGCGCGGCTTCCACATCGTCGCCGTACAGCCGCTCCACATGCGTCTGAAACGGCAGCGTTTCGGTCTGGCGCGTCTGGCTCCGGGCGCGCTCGGCGGCCAGGAACCCCACGTAGATGTCGGCAAACGCGGGATCCCGCGGGTCGGGCGCCGGCTCTTCGGCCGGCCGCCGATTGTATGCGGCGGGCCGCGCCAGCTTGGTGACGAAATCACTGGCGCGCACGGCGCTGGCCCCCGCCGACTGCACGCGCCAGATCAACTCGACATCGTTCGTCACCACCGCATATTGTCCCGGCTGCGGCCGGCCCTGCAGGAATGCCACGATCGCATCGTCGGCGGTCTGGCCGGGCCGGGAGAAACGTACCGACACTCCGGGGCTGGAGCGATTGGACGCCTGCCCCATCGGCGCCGGCAGATCCCCGCTGTCAAAAAAGACCACCAAGTCCTGACCGCTGAACGAGCGATAGGCGCGCAGACGCGCCAGAAGACGCGCCTCATCTTCGGGTTCGTTCAGGTGAATATCGGGCATTGCGCCGATCAAGTTATGTCCGTC
>CAZYHE010000485.1:0-1614 GCA_964647225.1 uncultured Anaerolineales bacterium | reverse complement strand
GAAGTCAATCATCCCGGAGTGATCTTGCATGAAAGTGACGCTTGCCCAACTGAACCCCACCATCGGCGACTTTGCGGGCAACCTGGCAAAAATCGAGCAGACGCTCGCTGCGTGCGCGGCCGAGGCGCCCGATCTCATCGTCCTCCCCGAGCTGTTTCTGACCGGCTATCCTCCCCGCGACCTCTTGGAGCGCGCCTGGTTCATCCAGCAGGCGGGGGAGGCCGTGGAAAAGCTGCTGGCGATCTCGCGCACGGTTCCGCGGCGCGCGATCCTGGCCGGCGTCCCGCGGCCGACCGGCCGGCCCAACGGCAAAGGGCTGTACAACGCCGCGCTGTTGATCCAGGATGGCCGCGTGCGGTTCCAGCAGAACAAGTCGCTGCTGCCGACCTACGATGTCTTCGATGAGGCGCGCTATTTCGACCCGGCGCAAACCATCGCAACCGTCCCGCTGGGCGACGAGACCCTGGGCATCACGATCTGCGAGGATGCCTGGACCGACCCGGAGTTGTGGCTGCGGATGCCCTACGACCGCGACCCGGTGGCCGATCTGGCCGCGGCCGGGGCGACCGTGCTGATCAACATCTCGGCGTCGCCGTTCTGGGCGGGCAAGGAGCAGAACCGCTTCCGGCTGGTGCGCGGCCACGCCGCCCGGCATCGGCTGCCCTTCATCTTCGTGAACCAGGTCGGCGCCAACGACGAACTAATCTTCGACGGTCGCAGCCTGGCCGTGGATCGCGCGGGCCGGCCGCTGGCGGTGTTCCCGGCCTTTGCCGAGCACGTCCAGACGGTGGATACCGCGGTCGAAGCGATGGGCAACTCGTGGCAGCCCTACGCGCCGCAGCCGCTCATCGAATCGGTGCACGAGGCGCTGCTGTCGGGCATCCGGGATTACGCGCGCAAGACTGGCTTTCGTCAGGTCGTGCTCGGTCTATCGGGCGGGATTGATTCGGCGGTGGTGTGCGCGTTGGCGGTGGCTGCGCTGGGGCGTGAAAATGTGCTCGGCGTGACGATGCCCTCGCGTTTCTCCTCCGGCGGCAGCGTGGCCGATTCGCAGCACCTCGCGGCGAACCTGGGCATCCGCTTCCTGACGATCCCGATTTCCGATGTGCATGACGCGTATCTGGAGGTCCTGACGCCGTTCTTCGAGGGGCGGTCGCCGGACATCGCGGAGGAGAACATCCAGGCGCGCATCCGCGGCAACTATCTGATGGCGCTCTCGAATAAGTTCGGCTACCTGGTGCTGACCACCGGCAACAAGAGCGAACTGGCGGTCGGCTATTGCACGCTCTACGGCGACATGAGCGGCGGCCTGGCGGTCATCGCGGACGTGCCGAAGACGATGGTGTATGAACTGGCGCGCTTCATCAACCGGGACGGCGAGATCATTCCCGACGCCTGCCTGACCAAGCCGCCCTCGGCCGAGCTGCGGCCCAACCAGACCGATCAGGACACTCTGCCGCCCTATGACATCCTCGACGGCATTCTGAAGCTCTATGTGGATGAAGGACGCTCGAAGGCGGAAATCGTTGCCGCCGGCTTCGATCCGCAGACGGTGGCCTGGGTGCTGCGCACCGTGGATCGCAACGAATATAAACGCTGGCAGGCCGCGCCGGG
>CAZYHE010000484.1:0-4210 GCA_964647225.1 uncultured Anaerolineales bacterium | reverse complement strand
AAGGATGGCCGGATCGAAGCGGAAGGGAAGCTGGCGGAGTTACTGGCGACGTGCGCGGAGATGCGCCGGCTGTGGCATGGCGACATCACGTAGGCGACTGAACGGGCTGAGACCAGACAGGATTTACAGGATGAACAGGATGAGATCGTTCCGATCATCCTGAAATCCTGTCAATCCTGTCAAGCGTATATCATAGCGCAGAACGGAGACGCGGCTTCTACAATTGGCTGCCGAGCGCCGCGCGCTCAGTGACCGGCAACTGGCAGGCATAATTCCGGCAGACATACGCCGTGGGCTGGCCGCCGATCTGGGGCCGCGCTGCCAGAAGCGGGATGACGGCCTGGGCTGCGGCATCGCCGGGAGCGGCACACGCCAGCACGCTGTTGGGGAGATAGCGTCGCCACACTTCGGCTACGAGCGCCCGCGTCTCTTCCGCCGCCGGTTCGCCGATGATCGCGATTTCCTGGCCGGGGTTCAGATAGAAATCCAATGCGCCGAGCAGCCGGCCAAACGCCAACGGCTGTTGCCCCATCGCGTCGGCCATCAGGCGCAGCGTCGCGGCCGCGCGTGCGGTGAAGTCGCTGCGGTCGAGCAGCTTGCCCAGCCGCAGGAGTAGTTCCGCGGCCAGCGAGTTGCCCGATGGAACGGCGCTGTCCACGAAATCCTTGCGCCGCGCGATCAATTGCTCGTGGTCGGTCGAAGTCTGGAAGAAACCGCCGGCCGCGTCATCCCCGAAGCGCGCGATCACGATCTCGGCCAGCGCGGTCGCCGCCTCCAACCAACGCAGCTCGAACGTCGCCTGATACAACCCCACCAGCCCCAGCCCCACCGCCGCGTAATCTTCCAGGTAGGCGTTCAGGTGCGCGCGGCCGTCCTTGTACGTGCGGAAAAGGCGTATTTCGTATTTCGTATTGCGTACAGCGTGCCCCGCAGTTCCAGGCATTGCCCCGTCGTCAACTGGCCGATTTGCTGATTTGCCATTTGCTATTTGCTGATTCGCTGATTCGCTCATCCGCCCGAGCACAAATTCCGCGGCTCGTTGCGCCGCCGCAACGTAGTCCGGTCGTTCCAACGCTGCGCCGGCCTCGGCGAAGGCGTGGATCATCAGACCGTTCCACTCGGCCAGGATCTTTTCGTCGCGGCCGGGGTGGATGCGCTGTTCGCGCGCGGCGAACAAGATCGCTCGACCGCGCGCCGCGGCCTGGGCTAGCCGTTCGGGGCTGACACCGAGGTCGTCGGCGACGACTTCGAGCGGCCTGGGAATGTTCAGGATGTTGGCGCTCGGTCCGCCCTCGCGGAAGTTGCCGCGCGCCGTCACATCATGGTAAGCGCAGAACACGCGGGCATCCTCTGGGCCGAGCAGCGCCGTCACTTCGGCCGGCGTCCACAGGAAGAACTTGCCCTCGTGCCCCTCGCTGTCGGCGTCCTGGGTGCTGTAGAAGCCGCCTTCGGGTGAGGTCATCTCACGCAAAACGTAATCCAGCGTCTCTTCGACGATCCTTCGGAAGGTCGCGTCGCCGGTGACCTGCCAGGCGTGCAGGTAGGTGCGCGCAAGTTGCGCGTTGTCGTAGAGCATCTTCTCGAAATGCGGCGCCAGCCAATGGTCATCGGTGCTGTAGCGGTGGAAGCCGCCGCCGAGTTGGTCGTAGATGCCGCCCTCGGCCATCTTGTGCAGCGTCAACGTCACGGTCTTGAGCGTGGCCCCGTCGCCGGCGTGCGCGTGGCTTTGCAGCAGGAAGTCGAGGTTCATCGGCTGCGGGAACTTGGGCGCGCTGCCGAAGCCGCCCGCGTCGGGATCATGGCTGCGGAGTAAGCCTTGCCGCGCCCGGCTCAGCACATCCGGCGTCAGCTCCGACTCGGCGGGGCGGATCAATCCGCTGCGCGCCAGCGCGTCCGTCATCCGTGCGCCGGCCGATTCCAGTTCGTGGCGGCGGGTGCGCCACGCGTCGGCGATCGCCAGCAGCAATTGCCGGAAGCTCGGCATCCCGTAGCGCGGCTCCGGCGGGAAATAGGTGCCGCCATAAAACGGCTTGCCCTGCGGTGTCAGAAAGACGGTCATCGGCCAGCCGCCATGCTGCGTCAGCGCTTGCACAGCCTCCATGTAGATCGCGTCAATGTCGGGCCGCTCCTCGCGATCCACCTTGATGTTGACGAACAGTTCGTTCATCAGCCCCGCGGTCTCCGGATCCTCGAACGACTCGTGGGCCATCACATGACACCAGTGGCACGCCGAATAACCGACGCTCAGCAAAATCGGCCGATCCTCAGCCTGAGCGCGGTTCAGCGCCTCCGGCCCCCACGGATACCAATCCACCGGGTTGTGGGCATGTTGTAACAGATACGGGCTGGTTTCGCCGATCAAACGATTCGTGTGAAGAGATGTGTTTGCAGTCATAGGCTCTTTCGTCCGTTACGTGCCAGGCACCTGATTTGCGATTTCCAATTTTACCGCGCTCCGCCGCCCCACACCGTAGTTTAGCGGACGATTGGCGCAAAAAAGCCCCCGGACATTTCTCATCCAGGGCCTCCCTTCACCGTGTCACCGTGTCACCATGTCACCATGTCACCGTGTCACGATCACTCCCCATGCCCATTCCGCCGCGCGTGCGCTTCGGCCTGCAAGATCACCTGCTCCCGCGGCCGGCCTTGCCCGATCACGATGCGGGCATAGGCGCTGAGGGCTTGCATCTGGGCGCGGGTCGCGAAGAAGCGTGTCTCGCGCGGGTCGCGCTGCTCTTCCTCCGACTCGGCCTCCTGGGCGACCAGCAAGATCCGGTCGCGGTTGGCGTCATACCCCAAGCCCATCGCGCCGACGCGGAAGAGTGGATCCACCGGTTCCTTGATCCGCATCTTGGCCTCATCCACCTCAAGATCGGCCTCCTGAGCGAGACCGAATTCTTGTTCCAGATTGGCGACCAATTCATCAATCGCGTCGGCCAAGGCCTGCACCTGCTGTTTCTCGCAGAGCAGTTCCACACGATCAATCCCCCGGACCGCCTGGATGAAAAACGTGCGCTGACCGGGCATGCCGATGGCATCCGCCGTGATATGCGTGACCGGGTCCATCTCGTAAACTAAATTAGCCATACTCTCGCTCCACAGGTTTGTAGATTCATAGCATATGTCACGGCGGGAGCTTTGTCAAATGGCCGCAGGGATGCCGCTGTGAAATCAGTTGTTTTGGGGCGAGTCGGGCCGGGCCTCTTCGCCGCGGAACACCGGCGCCAGCATTTGATCCACGGGCGCGTAGCGGTCGCTGAGCGTGATCTGCCGCCCGCCCGCCAGGAGCGCCGCGGTCGCGGCCCGATCCAGCAGCATCTCGGCCAGCATGGCCTCGCCGTCCCCCGCATCCACCGAGCGCAGCGCGGCCAGGTCGAGCGGCCGCTGGCTGGCGATCACCACGAAGGTGACGCGCGGGGACGCCTGCCACGAGCGCACCGCCGGGATCACATAGATATTGGCGAAGGTTTGTCCCAACGTATTGACGTAGGCGCGCAGAAAGTCGCGGCGCGGGCCGTCAATCATGTTGACCATGTAGAGGCCATCCTCGGCCAGCCAGGCCGCCACCCGCTCGTTGAATTCCCGCGTGGTCAGGTGATACGGCACCGAGTAATCGTTGAACGCGTCCCCCATGACCAGGTCGTATTTGACGGCCGGCGGTCGCTTGAGGAACATCCGGGCATCCTCGTTGAAGCTGGCGATCTTGCTGTCGCGCGCCAGCCCGAGCAGATCATGCGCAATCTCTGTGACGCCTGGATCAATCTCGATCACATCGAGGGCGCTGCCGGGGTAGACCGCCTCCATGTAGCGCGGAAAAGTATAGCCGCCGCCGCCGATGAAGAGCGCCTTGGGCGGATTGTGCCGCTGCGCCTGATACTCGGTCGCTTCGGCGTACACCTGTTCGTAGCCGTAGACCAGCTTCTTGGGGTTGGTCAACGAGCTGTAGCTATGCACCAGCCGGTCGAGGATCAAGACGCGGATCGGCTCGCCCTCCTTGTCTTCTTCATGCACCCTGATGCAAAAGTAATTGGTCTCGACCCGGCAGCGCGACTCGATCCATCCCTGCGCGGAGGCGGCCTGTGTGCCGCCGGCCAGGATCAGCAAAACGAGGACGGCCGCGATCAGCCGGCCGCGGCGGAGGTCGCTCAGCAAGAAAAGCGCGGCCATCGCCATCAGCGCGATGGCCACCCCCCAGACGATGACATGCGTG
>CAZYHE010000483.1:0-4214 GCA_964647225.1 uncultured Anaerolineales bacterium | reverse complement strand
CGTCGGCCTACATGCTCGGCGCGATGCTGATCGTGATGTTATGAGCTGTCATTGCGCAGCCTGACTCCTGGCCTTGAAAGGAACGCATCCATGACTGCCCAACGGCTTAAACCGTCTGCCAACGGCGGACGGTCCGTGCGCATCGTCGCAATCATCCTGTTGGCCCTCGCGACCGCCTTCAACCTGCTGGGCGGGATCGGCACCTTTTGCGTGGCGACGAATCCGACCGGCTGGGGGCCAAGCATGGCGAAGCTGGCCTCGATGCAGTGGCTCTACATCCTGCTGATGATCACCGCTATCGTCGTCGCGGTTTGGGGCATCTTCGTCACCGTCGCCCTGGCCCGCGGCGGGGGGCACGCGTATCGCGACGCGCTGATCGTGTTGATCGCCAGCCTGGTCATCGCGGGGGTGCAGACCTTCGTCTCCATCGCCCTGCGCGGCAAGGGCGCGCCGCAAAACATGCGCTTCTACTTCACCGCGCTGGTGGTGATCGTTTTCTTGCTGCTGCGCCTGCCGCCCATCTGGAAGCTGATCGGCGGATTTGCCGCGACCGGGGGCCAGGGCGGCTTCGCCACGCCGACCGGGCTGGCGGCCTTCTGGAGCGGCCTGATCGTATTGACCACCCCGCTGTGGGCCAGCCCCACCCACATCGGCCCGGACGGCGCACAGTGGGTGAATGTGATCCGCACACCGCTGCTGGTGGGCGGCGCGCTGCTGGCGCTGGTGGGGGTTGGCCTGTTGGTGTGGGCGGGCCGGCGTCCGCGGCTGGCAATAACGGCGCTGCGTCGCTCGCTCACCCCGACGATTCGTTGACAAGGAGGTTGTGCATGCAGGGATCATCCGACTTCAAGCCGCCACGCCGCGGTGTGAAGCTCTATAGCATCTTCCCATTCTGGGCGCTGATCGTGCTCTTCGGGATCGCTGGCGGTATCATCGGCCTGGGCGGCTTCACCGCGAACTATGCGCAAGGGCTGTCGTACCTGACCGACGACCCGAAAGCCTGCGCCAACTGCCACATCATGCGGGAATACTACGATGGCTGGAACCGCAGCAGTCACAAGCACGTGGCGGCCTGCAACGACTGTCACGCGCCGCACGACAATTACGTGCATAAGTACGCGATCAAGGGGATCAACGGGGTGCGGCACAGTTACGCCTTCACCACCGGCGATTTTCAAGAGCCGTTACGCATCACGCCGCTCAACCGGGATGTGACGCAGCACGCGTGCCTGTATTGTCACGCCGACCTGACCGTGGCGATCAGCCATCAAGAGGACCCGCACCCCACCGACTGCCTGCGCTGCCATGCCGGCGTCGGACATGGGAAATAACGCTGATTCTTTCTGGAGGAACAAACATGACCCTTTCACCCACCCCTGCCCAGCCCCAATCGCGCCGTCGCTGGCTCTGGCTGGCGTTGGCCTTCGTTGCCGGACTCGTCCTGATGGCGGCGCTGGCGTTTCTGCTCACCAACATCATGTCGCGCAAAGCCGAGGCGGTCGAGTATCCGCTGCGGGTCGTCAAGGTCGAGCCGGGCACGCTCGATCCCGCGGTGTGGGGCAAGAATTTCCCCCGCGAGTATAGCTCGTTCATGAAGACCAAAGATGACACCGTCAGCACCCCCTACGGCGGGTCGAAGCCGATCAACAAGCTGGAACGCTTCCCCGCGCTCAAGCGACTGTGGGCCGGTTATGCTTTCAGCGTGGATTTCAACGAGGAGCGCGGCCACTACTACGCGCTGAGTGACCAGAAAGAGACCAAACGCCAGGTGGCGGTACAGCAGCCGGGCGCTTGCGCCAACTGCCACGCGGCCGAAGCGCCGATCTTGATCGAGAAGATGGGCTGGGAGGCGTTCAACAGCACGCCCTACAAGGAGATTTCGAGCACGCTGCATTTCGGCTCATCATGCAACGATTGCCATGATCCAGACACGATGGATCTGCGGATTACCCGGCCCGCGCTGCTCAATGCGCTCAAGGAGCAGGGGGTGGATATCACCCAGGCCACGCGGCAAGAGATGCGCACCTATGTCTGTGCGCAGTGCCACGTCGAGTACTACTTCAAGGGGGACAAGAAGCTGCTCACCTTCCCCTGGAGCAAGGGGCTGACGATTGATGACATCGAGAAGCATTACGACGAATACGGTTTCAAAGACTGGGCGCACAAAGAGACCGGCGCGCCGATGATCAAAATCCAGCACCCGGAATACGAGATGTACAGCAGCAGCATCCACGCCCGCTCTGGGGTCGCCTGCGCCGATTGCCACATGCCCTACGTGCGCGACGGCGCGGTCAAGGTTTCGGATCACTGGGTGCGCAGCCCGCTGACCAACATCAACCAGGCGTGCCAGACGTGCCACAAGCAGGATGAACAAGAACTGAAGGGTCGCATCACGCTGATCCAGAACCGCACCGCCGACCTGACGCGGCAGACCGAAACCGCGCTGCTGGCCGCGATGGATGCCATCAACGCGGCCAAGGCGGCCGGCGCCAGCGACGAGCAACTCAAGGACGCGCTCCAGCTCATCCGCCGCGGACAGTTGCGCTGGGACTTCGTCTTCTCGGAGAACAGCACCGGCTTCCACAGCCCACAGGAATCGGCGCGCGTGCTGGCGAACGCGATTGATTTCGCGCGCCAGGCGCAGCTTGCCGCGGTGCAGATGACGCCGAAGAAGTAAGCGGCGGCGTGCGGGTGGCTGCCCGCACGCACGACTTGGTGGGGATCAATCACGCCCCTGTTCAGCCCGGCGCATGAGATCGCCGCGGCCGAACGGGGGCGTGGCGCGTGGGGTTCCGCCGGCTACTGCACGGGATGCCGGTGGAGTTCAGCCAGCAACTCCGCCAGCGGCGTCTTCGCCAGCGCGACGCAGCGATCGGCCGCGCCGTAGGAGATGGTGAGGTCGCCGTCGTAGACGTACCCGCCGACCGGGAAGACGACGTTCCCCACGTCGCCGTACAGCTCGTAATCTTCCTCCGGTTCGAGGATCGGATAGGGCAGCCGGGCGATCACCCGCGCGGGGTTCTCCGCGTCGAGCAGCGCCGCGCCCGCCCGGTAGATGAATGGCTGGTCGGGGAAGGTCTCGACCGCGTGATAGATGAAGAGCCAGCCATCCTCCGTCAAGATCGGCGGGACGCTGCCCCCGACCTTGCCGCACTCCCACGGAAACGCGGCCCGCAGCACCGTGGAAGCCTCGACGCGCTGTTCGTAGTCCGCCCAGTTGCGCAGGTCGAGCAGCGCCTCGAACGAATCGAAATAGTCAATCTGGATGTTGGGCGAGACGCGATGCACGAAGGCGATCTTGCCGCCGATGCGCTGCGGGAAGATGAACGCGTCCTTGTCCCAGGCGGAGTGCCCCACGAACCCGAGCTTCTCGGCCGTGATGAAATCATCGGTGCGCGCGATGCCCACGCGGGCGCGATCCTGCCCCGCGGGCGCGGCGTCCTTGTCCCAGCCGCAGTAGATCAGATAGTACGTCCCCTCGAACGGGATCACCCGCGCATCCTGGCAGCCGGAGACGTCCCACGGCTCCGACGGCGCGAGGAGCGTCCGCTGCGAATCGAAGAGTACTGCGCCGGTCGGCGTCAGCCGGGCGTAGCGCGTCTCATCCACCGCATAGTTGGATTGCGTGGCCGGGTCGAACTCGCCGCGCCACTCGGTGTAGCGGTAAACCATGTGTACGATATCGCCCGCCAGGGTCATGCCGGCGTTGAACTTGGCGACGGTGTAGGGTTGCGGGTCGGCGGGTTGCAGGGCGATGCCGAGACGTTGAAGTTTGAGCATGGGAGGCCTCCTGTTCGAGCAAAAGGATAGCCTACCCAGGATAGCACGCTATCGCACGGGCGTCAGTGACCGGGATCAGGTTTGTGATGCAATGTCTTTGCGTCTCGCCCGCGCCCATGTTACAATAATGTGTAGCTGATCATAGAACAACCCGTCCGACGCGCTCAGGAGCAACTCATGCCCGAACCCATCCGCTACGGCCTCGACAACCCGCATCCCCTGTCTCAAATGAAAACCGAGCTGATCTGGGCCGGCAAATACGACGCGGCCGGCCGCAAGACCGCGCCCGTGCGTGTCAAGCTGCCGTTCCAGACGGTGGAGACGGTGAACGAGAGCAGCCAGGAGCGGCAACTGGCGCTCGATCTGTTCAGCACGGGCCGCGAGGCGGAGTGGCGCAACCGGCTGATCTGGGGCGACAAGAAGTATGTGCTGCC
>CAZYHE010000482.1:2977-4219 GCA_964647225.1 uncultured Anaerolineales bacterium | reverse complement strand
GAAAGTTTGCGAAAGAAGGGCGCCATGAAGGCGGAGTAGTTGCTTTGGATCATGGAAGCACCTGCTAAGTTTAGTTCCACGCCTCATCCACCATCGCCAGGTAGTTTTCCACGGGGATATAGTTGGGGATCGAATTGCCGGAGCCGAGGACATAGCGGCCGCGACCGCCGCAAATCTCCTTGAGTTGGCGCGTCCGCGCGCGCACCTGTGCTGACGTGCCGGCCGCCAGCCGATCTACATCCAGCCCGCCGATCACGCCGATGCGCTTGCCATAGCGCGCCTGGAAATCCTCGACGGGGATGATGACGTCCTCGTAGGAATGCTTGGCGTCAATCTTCACGTCTTCGATCAGGTCTTCCATGATCGTTGCCAGGTTGCCGCAAGAGTGCAGGCAGTAGACCAGCCCGCGGTCGTGCGCCATCGCGGCGAAGCGTTTGTGCCACGGCAGGGTGTAGGCGCGCAGCGACTTGGGCGCGACGAGTGTGGCGGTGCGGAAGCCCATATCATCGCCGGGGAAGAGGCCGAGCACGTTGGGCAATTGGAGCAGGTGGACATACATCTGTTCCATCAGCCCGCCGACCCGTTCGGCCACGGCCTTGACCAGCGCCGGGTCGTCGTGTAGCGTCAGCGCCAGCCCTTCATAAGAAAACAACCGGCTGAGTACTTCATACGGCCCGCCCGAATGAGAAAGGAACAGCCCCATCCCCTCCGGCAGGTGTTGGCTGATGTACTCGAACGGGAAGAAGTCCAACTGCTCGATGGTCGGCCACGGATACCGCTCGAAATCGGCCCACGAGCGGATCGAGCCGCCGTGCTCGTCGGCCCAGCCGCGCTCGGTGGCGCCGTCCGTGGCGGTGTCGGGCGCGGCCACGCTGGTCAGATGCCACGGATAGCCGCGCTCGAACTTGATCACGTCGTAGCCGAGGTGAACCCAGAACGCCATGAAGTTATCCAGATAGGCGGCCTGCGACGCGCGGTCGGCGCCGGGGATCACCCACGGCCGCCCCAACATCGCGGTCGTCACGGGGCGGACGATCCGCTCGCTGTCGGCGATGTACTCGAAAAGCGGCGGCCGGGCGGGATGCTCCTGGCCCAGGATGGTGCGGACGAAGCGGCCGCCGTCGGGTTGTGGGTTGCGGATGGGGAGGTTGTTGAACATGGGTACCTTTTCCCGATTGAAATCGGCGCTAATGGGCGCTGCGGCGCCGGGCGTCCATCTGCATGGACGCAGGTCGCGCCGGG
>CAZYHE010000482.1:0-2877 GCA_964647225.1 uncultured Anaerolineales bacterium | reverse complement strand
TCGGCGCAGGCCGACCTCGCAGCCGCAGGCTCCTTAGCCGCGACCTCGGTCGCCCTTACTCTCGCGCGGCCTCGGCCATCGCGACGACGTTCTCGGGCGGGATATTGGGCAGCAGCGCCTCATGGCTGGGGCTGATGATCAGCAGCGGCCCCAACAGGTCGCGCACGCGGCGCACCTCGGCCTTGATCTGTTCCGGCGTGGCGTGGATCAACAGGTCTTGCGTGTCAATGCCGCCCAGGAACGCGATCCGCCCCTTGTAGTGCGCGGCCAGGTACGCGGCGTCCATGTTGCGCGCCAGCGCCTGCAGCGGATGCAGACAATCCACACGGGCTTCGATCAGCCGGTCAATCACCCGATAGATGGAGCCGCACGAATGGAGGATCACCTGGTAGCCGTGGTCGTGCCCCTGATCGGTGAAGCGGCGGAACCACGGCAGGATGAACTTGTCGAACAGCTTCGGCCCGACGATCAGATCGAGCTGGGTGCCGAAGTCGTTGCCGAAGAAGTAGCCGTCAATCAGGTCGCCGGCCAGCGCGTAATACCGCGCGTTCGCCTCGTAGTAGAATTGGCAAACTCGGTCGGTGACGGCCAGGACGACTTCGGGATGGGTGTACATCTTGGTCAGATAGTTCTCCATCCCGAACAGATCCATCACGTTGTGGTAGAACGGCGTCCACATGCCGCTGGCGCGATACAGATCGCCCGCGTTGCGGAGCGCGTTGAGGCAGGCCGTGAAATCCACATACTCGGCCTTCGGCCACTCGTAGTCGTCTACCTCGGCCGGGTCCTCGCAATCGGCGAAGGGGCCAGGCGCGCCGTGGCGCGTCTTCTTGACGCCGGTGCCGAACATCGGCTTCCCGGCCGGATGCCGATAACTGCCGGGGAACAACTCCGGGCAGACCCACAGATAATCATCGCCCAGCAGACGCCGGATGGCCGCCTGGTCGGTCGTGCCGAAGTAGTTGTAGTAGATCGGCCAGGTGTCGCCGTGCGGATTGCCCAACCAGAAGCCGACGCGATCGGCCGGTTCGTGCCGGATGATGGCGCGAACTCGCTCTCTGCTGGTCATTTCACTCATGGGCGCCCCTGAGGATCGTAGAGGAAGCAGGCCGCCTCGTGTTCAGTCGTATCTATCTTGTAGAGCGGCGGCTGCGCGTTCAGGCAGCGTTCCATCCGGTTCGGGCAGCGCGGGTAGAAGCGGCAGCTATTCGGATTCCCGAAGCGCATGATATCTTCTGGCGGCAGTTTAATGTCCGTGGTCCACTTGCGCCGCGGGTTGGGCGCGGGGATCGAGGAGATCAACTCCTGCACGTAGGGATGCTTGGGGTTCTCGACGATTTGCGTCGTCTGGCCCATCTCCGCGGTGATGCCCTGGAAGAGGATCACCATCTCATCGCCGATCTGGTACGCGGTCGAGAGGTCATGGGTGATGTACAGAAAGGAGATCTTGTGTTCATCGCGCAGGCGCAGCATGATGTCGAGGATCATGGCGCGCAGCGAGGCGTCTACCGCGGAGACCGGCTCATCGGCCACGATCAGCCGCGGCCGCAGCATGTAGGCGCGCGCCACCATGATGCGCTGGCGCTGGCCGCCGCTGAGTTGGTGGGGATGTTTCTCCAAAATCTCGTCCCCGCGCAACCCTACCAGGTTCAGCGCATCTTCGACGGCGTCGCGGGCGTCCTGTTTGTTGTGGGCCAGCCCGAAGCGCCGCACCACCAGGTCAAAAATGTGGTGGACGCGCCAGAAGGGGTTGTACACCTCGTAGGGATCCTGGAAGATCGCCTGAACCTCTTTGCGGTAAGCCAGCTTCTGCTGGCGGTTCATGCCGTAAATATCTATGCCCTTGTAGAGGATCTGCCCGGAGCTGAGGGGCAGAAAGCCCAGGATGGCGTTGACGAGGGTGCTCTTGCCGCTGCCGCTCTCGCCCGCGATGGTCGTGATGCGCGCCGGCTCCTCGTAGATATCCAGACTGAAATTTTTCAGGGCGACCAGCGGCGGGTTCGAATCCAGAAAACCGCCGCCAAAGGTCTTGGTAGCATTTTTGATCTGCAGGATAGGCTCGGCCATGGCTATGCAGGCCTCCGGATCTGATAATTCGGACAAGCGACGAAATGGTCTGGCGCCACCTGCGCCAACGGCGGCCGGGATTCCCGGCATGACTCCCGCATGTAGGGGCAGCGGAATTGGAAGATGCAGCCCGGCGGTGGGTTACGCAGATCGTGCGTCAACCCCTCGGTGACCTTCAGCGGCTTGCGCTCGTCAATCGAGGGGATCGCTTCGATGAGCAACTGGGTGTACGGGTGCTGCGGCGCCTCGAAGATCGCCTCAACCGGGCCGATCTCCACCAGGTTGCCGGCGTACATCACCGCCACCCGGTTCACCATCTGCGCTTGCAGGCCCATGTCGTGGCCGATCATCAGCATCGAGACGCCGAGCCGTTTCTTCACGTCGAGCAACGTCTGCGCCACGACCCGCTGCACCACCACGTCGAGGGCGCTGGTCGGCTCATCGGCGATGATGATGGGTGGGTTGAGCGCGATCGCCATGGCGATACACACCCGCTGCTTCATGCCGCCGCTCAACTCGTGCGGAAACAGGTTGTAGACACGGGCCGGCAGGCCCACATCGTCCAGCAGCTTCAGCACGCGTTCCTTCAGGGCCTTGCCGCCGATGGACTCATGCGCCTGGATCGCGTCGCCCATCTGCTCTTTGATCTTCAGCACGGGATTGAGCGAGTTCATCGCGCCCTGCGGCACCAGCGCCAGCTCGCGCCACCGTCGCTTGCGTAGTTCCGCTTCGCTCAAGTCGAGGAGATTGTGGCCGTTAATCTTGATCTCGCCGCCCACGATCTTGCCCGGCGACTGCACCATCTGCAAG
>CAZYHE010000481.1:0-4224 GCA_964647225.1 uncultured Anaerolineales bacterium | reverse complement strand
TGCTGGCCGCGCTGGCGAGCGTGGAGCAGGCGATTGTCACGACGACCGATTGGGGTGATTTTTCGGCGGAGTTATTGGGGCAGGCGCGCACCCTGCGGGTAGATCGCGGGAGCCTGGCGGAAGACAAACAAACCTGTCAGGTTTGAAACCTGACAGGTTTGTTTCGTTACTTGCTCACCACCGAAATCGTCTTCGGCTTCACCGCTTCGGCCTTCGGGATGGTCAACGTCAGGAGGCCGTTCTCGAACTTCGCCTCGGCCTTGTTGGCGTCCACTGGGATGTTGATGTTCAGGGTGCGCTGGAACTTGCCGAAGGTGCGCTCCTGAAGCACGTAGTCCACGTTCTCGAACGGCGCGGGCCGCTCGCCCTTGATCGTGAGGGTGTCCCCCTCGATGGTGATTTCGACGTTTTCCGGCTTCACCCCCGGCATGTTCGCCACGATGATGATCTCGCCCGGCGTCACGTACGCATCGAGCGGGAGGCGAAAGGCCTGTTCGCGCTGTTCGGCGCGGCGGCGGGACGGCACATAGCTATCCTCGAACAACCGATCCATCGCTTCGCGCAGCGTCACAGCTTCGCGGAATGGATCCCAACGGGTGATGTAGTCTGCCATTTTACTGCTCCTTTTGTTGTCGAGCGGCGTGTCTGCAATGAGCCGCCGCAGTGCAATTACACCCGCATCATAGCCGTGCCGTGTTAGAGCAGCGTTGGATGAACGTTAGAAAAACGTAAGCGTGCGCGGTCTGGGCGGCTGTTTTGACAAGGGCCATCATTGAAGGTATGCTGAAGGTTGGGGCACGGCCGTTCGGCTGAACTCACGCCGAAGTCTGATGCCTGCCTGTTTGGGCGACCGCAAGGGTGCGCCTCTAACTGATTCGGAGATAGTATGTTTTTTGATGAAGCTAAGATCTACATAAAGGCTGGCAACGGCGGGAACGGCGTGGTCGCTTTTCGTCGCGAGGCGCATGTGCCGCGCGGGGGGCCGAGCGGCGGGAACGGCGGTCGGGGCGCCGATGTGCATCTGGAGGCCGACCTGCAGCACAACACCCTGATCCAGTTCAGCCAGCAGACGATTTTTCGCGCGCCGAATGGCAGTCACGGCCACGGTAAGAACCAGACCGGCGCGCAGGGTGTGGACCTGGTGATTCACGTGCCGGTCGGCACGGTGGCGTATGACAGCGAGACGGGGGAACTGCTGGCCGACCTGGTGGCGCCCGGCCAGCGCGCGGCGGTGGGGCGGGGCGGTCGGGGCGGCCGGGGCAACCATGCATTCAAATCGTCCACCAATCAGGCGCCGCGCATTGCGGAGAACGGCGAGCCGGGCACGGAACACTGGCTGCGCCTTGAACTAAAACTGATCGCGGATATCGGCATCGTCGGTGTGCCCAATGCCGGCAAATCCACCCTGCTCTCGCGCGTCAGCGCGGCCCGGCCCAAGATCGCCGACTACCCCTTCACCACGCTGCAGCCGAACCTGGGGGTGGCCGTGATTGATGACCGCGACGTGGTGCTGGCCGATATCCCCGGCCTGATCGAGGGCGCACACGCGGGCGCGGGGCTGGGCCACGCTTTTCTGCGCCACATCGAGCGCACCCGCGTCCTCATCCACCTACTCAACGGGATCAGCCCGGACCCGTTCGGCGACTACGAGGCGGTGAACCTTGAGCTGGCCCTGTTCAACCCCGAACTGGCCGACAAGCCGCAGGTGGTTGTCCTGAACAAGCTCGATCTGCCCGATGTGCGGGCGGCGTGGCCGGAGCTTGCCCGGCGGCTGAAGGCCGCGGGCGCGACCGAGCCGCTCGCGATCTCGGCGGCCACCGGTGAGGGGGTGCAGTCGGTGTTGCGCCGCGCCGCCGATCTGTTGGCCGAGTTGCCGACGCCAGAGGTGTCCGCCGCGGTGGAGACGCCGCGGCCCAAACTCATGATCCCCGAGGACAAGAGCTTCACCGTTACGCGCGACCCGGACGGCGCGTATCACGTGTTTGGGCTTTACATCGAGCGGATCGTCAAGATGACGCAGTGGACATATTACGATGCGGTCATGCGTTTCCAGCGCATCATGGAAGCGTTGGGGATCACGGAGGTGTTACGGAGCCGGGGCGTTCAGGTGGGCGACACGGTGCGCATCGGCGAAATCGAGTTGGATTGGAGCGACTGACGTGCATGACCCTGCGGAAAACGATGATCAGCAGCCGAGGCCGGTACGCGTCGGCGTCCTGGGCGGCACGTTCGATCCCATCCACATCGGCCATCTGATCCTCGCCGAGGAGGCGCGGGATCAGCTCGACCTCTCGATCGTCTACATGGTGCCGGCCGGCGATCCGCCGCACAAACGCGACCGCCGCCTGGCGTCGGTGGACGACCGCCTGGCGATGATCGAGCGGGCGATTGCGGGCCATCCCGCCTTCGGGGCCTCCCGCGTGGACGCCGACCGGCCCGGCCCACACTACACCCTGGACATGGTGCGCATCTTTCAGGAGCAACTGCCGCCCCGCGGGGAACTCTATTTCCTGATGGGCTACGACAGCCTGGCAGAGCTGCCCGGCTGGCATCGGCCCCAGGAGTTGGTGGCCGCGTGCCGGCTGGTCGCGCTGACCCGCTACAACGTGCCGTTGGATTGGGGACATCTGGAGGCGCGGTTGCCCGGCATCCGCGAGCGCGTCACCCTGCTCGACATGCCCGAGCTGGAGATTTCCTCGAATCAGATCCAGGCCCGCGTGCGCGCCGGCCGCAGCATCCGCTACCTGATGCCGGAACCGGTGCGCGAGTACATCATGGAGCGGGGGCTGTACGGAGCTCACTCCACCTGATACGGCACGTCCGTGACGACGATGCCTGGCCGGCCGAGGAGCGCGAAGCGCAGCCAGGTGGCGGTTTGCGCATGGAGCGCGTTGGCCCACCAGTCCTTCGGCACGAATTGCGGCACCACGATGGTGATCGTTTCGTTGGGCTGGCGCTGCGCGGAAATCTCCGCAATGTATTTGAGCAGCGGCTCGATCATCAGCCGATAGGGCGAATCGAGGATCACCAGCCGCGTGCCTTTGCCCCACCAATCCCACCGCTGTTGAAGCCGCGCGATTTCATCGGGATCAATCGAAACATGTACCGCCGTCACGTCATCCGAGAGCGCCCGCGCGTAGCGCAGCGCGACCAGCGTCCCCTTATGTACACCACCGATCGGCAGGATGACGCGGTGGCGCGTCATGTTGGGCGGCTCCGCGAAGTCGTCCAGCGATAGATGTTTGGCCAGCCCGCGATAGTGCCGATGGATGGCTGAGAAGATCGCGACCAGCGCGGGGATCAGGATCAGCACGACCCAGGCGCCATCGCGGAATTTAGTCACCGCGAACACCAGGGTCACGACCGTGGTGCATAACGCGCCGAAGCCGTTGATGATCATCTTCATCTGCCAGCCGCGCTCGAAGCGCAATGTCGAGCCGCGTTCGCGCACTACTTGATCCGCGACCAGCCGCCCCGATTTCCACCAGCGCCGCGCCATCCCCGCCTGCGAGAGGGTGAACGACATGAAGACCCCAATGGCGTAGAGCGGGATCAAACCGGTGACACTCGCCCGAAAGACGATGATCAACAGGCACGCAACGAGCGCGAGCGCGACGATCCCGCGCGAGTAGACCAGCCGGCTCCCGCGGAATGCCAGTTGCCGCGGCAAGAAACCATCTTGGCCCAGGAGCGCGCTCAGCCGCGGGAAGCCATTGTACGATGTGTTGGCGGCCATGACTAGGATCACCATCGTCGCTGCAATGACCGCCAGGTAGAGCGTGTTCCGCCCGCCCATCACCGTGCGGGCCAGTTGCGAGATCACCGTCTCATGTTCCGATGGGATCGCCCCAACTTGGGTCGAGATGAAGGTAATGCCCAGGAAAAGCACACCCAGGATGGCCGACATCCACATCAGCGTGATGCCGGCATTGCGACTGCGCGGCTCGCGGAAGGCGGTGATGCCGTTGGAGATTGCCTCGACCCCGGTCAGCGCAGTGGTGCCGCTGGAGAAAGCGTGCAGAATCAAGAAGAGGGACACCGCCTGCAAAGTTTCCACATCCTGGAGCGCCGGCGGGTCGGCCACGACGCCCAACGTGCCGGCGAAGTAGCGAATCAGCCCGATGATCACCGTCAACGACATCATCGCCAGGAAGAAATAGCTGGGGATGGCGAACGCCGTGCCCGATTCGCGCACCCCGCGCAGGTTGACCACCATCATGAAGA
>CAZYHE010000480.1:0-4238 GCA_964647225.1 uncultured Anaerolineales bacterium | reverse complement strand
CCATTGCTGAGGCCGTGAAGTTGTCCAGTGAGGCGTTTTTCAAGCATACGGACGAGTTCGTCCTGGAGCCAACGCCCGCGTGAACCTCACCTGGCAGTGACATCCAGATAATCGCTATACCCCCCATCCGTTTCCACAATCGCCCCATCCTCCAGCGCGGCGATGCGATCCACGATGCGATCCAGGAAATAGCGGTCGTGGGAGATCACCAGCACCGTGCCGTTGAACTCCTCCAGCGCGGCTTCCAGCGCCTCGGCCGATGGGATGTCCAGGTTGTTGGTCGGTTCGTCGAGCAGCAGGAAGTTGGCGTCGGAAAGCATCAGCCGGGCGAGTTGCATGCGGCTGCGCTCCCCGCCGCTCAGTTGGCGCACCTGCTTCTGGCACGCCTCGTAGTCGAACAGGAATTTGCGCAGGAAGGCGATGGCGTCATCCTCGTACATCGGCCGGGCATCCCGGATCTCCTGCACG
This sequence comes from uncultured Anaerolineales bacterium, assembly GCA_964647225.1. Lineage (GTDB taxonomy): Bacteria > Chloroflexota > Anaerolineae > CG2-30-64-16 > CG2-30-64-16 > CAZYHE01. Next base: position 3,770 of record CAZYHE010000480.1, on the reverse strand, counting down.
AGGGTCCAGTCGCCGTGCAGCGTCTCGTGCTGTTGGGCGTAGTAGCCCACGCTCACACTCGGCCCCAGCTTGACGCTGCCTTCTGACGGCGGTTCCCCGCCCAGGCCGGCCGCGTCGAGGATGCAGCGGAAGAGCACCGATTTGCCCGCGCCGTTCGGCCCCACCAGCCCGACCCGCTCGCCATGCCAGATGGTCAAATCCACGCCATCCAACACCAGGTTGATCTCCCTGGCATCCTCGTACCACTTGACCAATCTACCAATCTCCAACACCTTATTGCTGCCGCGCCAGCCGCCCAGGTCGAGCCGGATGCGCCCCTGCTCGGCCGGCCGCTCGATCTTGTCCATCCGCTCCAACATCTTGTAGCGGGCGCGCGCCTGGCGTGCGTGGCGTTCGTCCACGACGATGCTGGCCCACAGCTCGAAGCGTTTGATCGCCGCCTCGATCTGGGTGATGCGTTTCTGCTGCGCCTTGTAGAGTTGCTCCTGACGCAGGGCGGCCAGTTGCTTGTTGACGGCATACTCCGAATAGGTGCCGAGCCAAACTTTGATCTGGCCGCGCTCAAGCTCGGCGATACGATCCACCACGGCATCCAGCACCGAGCGGTCGTGCGACACGATGATCACCGCGCCCGCGTAGCCGCGCACCAGCTTCTCGACCAACTGTTTGCCGGCCAGGTCGAGATGGTTGTCGGGTTCGTCCAACAGGAGGAGGTCGGGCTGCCACACCAACAGCCGCGCCAGCCCCACCAGCTTGGCCTGCCCCCCGCTGAGGGTGGTGACCGGTTGGTCGAACGTTGCATCGTCCAGCCCCAGGTCGCGCAGGGTGGAGCGCACGCGGTTCTCGTAGGTCAGGCCGCCGGCCGTCTCGTAGGCGTGCAACAGCCGTTCGTGCTCAGCCATGACCCGGCTCAGGCGGGCCGGCGCGGCGTAGACCGCCGGATCGCCCATCTGCGCCTCGCACTCCGCCAGGCCGCGGCGCAGCCGTGCGATATCCGCTGCCCCGGACAACGCGGCATCGAGGACGGTGTCGGCCGGCGCGTCTCCCAGCTCCGCGCCGGCCGCCTGCGGCAGATAGCCGATCGTCAGATCCTTGGCGCGGAAGATCCCGCCCGCGTCCGGGACCAGCTCCCCCAGGATCAGCTTCAGCAGCGTGGATTTGCCGCCGCCGTTTGCGCCGATCAGGCCGATCTTCTGCCCGGCCTGAACTTCCCAGCTCAAGCCCTGGAGGATGGCGCGGGAAAAGTAGGTGAATGAAACGTCAGTCAGGTTGAGGAGCACAGTTGCCATGGATGCCTCGTGATGTGTGAAACGTCAAACAAAAAGCCGCGGGCGATTGCGCCTGCGGCCATGATTTTACATAATAAAACGGACGATAGGCGCGTTGAACTAAGGTCGGTGCGCCCAAGACGCCACACGAGGCAAATAGAGGACGGAGCAGGTAGTGCGAATGACGAGCATGGCGTCAGTATACCCGAACGGCCGGAGAACTGTAAAAAAATGGGCCGCTCATCTCCGCGCGATCATTTGACAGCCTTCCCGCCTTATGCTACACTCCCCCTGCTTCTGTAAGGGGAAGCGTGAAATGTTCTTGAACGTCTCTTGTCGCCATCATCATCCGCAACGGGGCAGGCGCACGGCATAGCCGGCGTCTGATTGGCGCTTGCCCCAGGACTGGTTGATCTTCAACCAGTCCTTTTTTGTTAATGGGATCGGAGCTTATGTCTGACCGAAATCTATCCGCCGACCGTCCCTTGCCGGAAGGGGTGCGTGATCTGCTCTTTGCCGACACCGCCGCGTTCCGCGCCATGACGGCTGCGCTCCAAGCCACCTGGGCGGGGTGGGGCTATCGCGAGATCAGCCTGCCGACTTTCGAGTACGCCGACACCCTGGCGACCGACGTCGGCGCGGCCGTGGATGCGGAGATGTATCGCTTCTTCGACCGCCACGGTCGCACCCTGGCCCTCCGCCCCGACATGACGATCCCGACCGCCCGTGTGGTGGGGACCCGCCTGTTCGATCAGCCGATGCCGCTGCGCCTGGCCTACGCCGGCAGCGTCTTCCGCTACGAGCCGCCGCGGGCCGGCCGCCAGCACGAGTTCACCCAGGCCGGCGTCGAGCTGATCGGCGCGGCGAGTGCGCTGGCCGATGCCGAATCGGTCGCGTTGGCCGTGGCCGCGCTCCAGGCGGTCGGCCTCCCCGATTTCCGCATCACCGTGGGGCACGTCGGCTTCTTCCGCGGGCTGCTGGCCGCGCTGAACCTGCCGGAACGCACGACCGCGCGGCTGCGGGTCGCGGTGGATCGCAAGGCTGAGGCGGAGCTGGCGCAGCTTCTGGCCGAAATCCCCGGCCTGCCGCCGCTGGCCCGCAACGCCGTGCTGACCCTGCCCCGGCTGATGGGCGACGCCCGCGTGCTGGCCGAAGCCGAGGCGATCTGTCTCAACACCACGATGATGCAGGCGTTGTCGGATCTGACTGCGGTGGCCGATCTGCTGGCTGCCCACGGCGTGGCCGAGCGCATCACCTATGACCTGTCCGAGGTGCGCGACCTGGACTACTACACCGGCATCACCTTCGAGGGGTTTGCGCCCGGTCTCGGCTTTAACCTGGTCTCCGGCGGCCGCTATGACGAACTGATCGGCCACTTCGGCCCGCCGCTGGCCGCGGTCGGCTGGGCGCTGACCCTCGACCGGGTGCTGCTGGCGCGCGAGCTGCAGGGGATCAGCCACGACGAGCCGCGCTGCGACGTGCTCCTCTCGGCCCGCGACTGCTCGACCTGTTTGCAGTGGGCGGCGCAGGCCCGCGCGCGCGGTCTGAAGGTCGAGCTGGATCCGTTGGGCCTCGCGCCGGACGCGCTGTGGCAGGCCGCCCAGGCGCGCGGCATCCCCCGCGCCGCGCATCATTCCGATCCCCAGACGCTCATCGTGCGCGACGCGGCCGGCGTGCGCAGCCTCGCCGCCGATGATTGGCAGGAGGTGGCTTCATGGCTGAACCGTTGACCGTCGCGCTGCCCAAGGGGCGGCTGACCGAGGAAGCGCTGGTCTACCTGGCACGCGCGGGCTATGCCGTGCCCGCCAACGGCGATGGCGGCCGCAAGCTGGTGCTGGACGGCGCAGATGGCCGGCTGCGCTTCATCATGGTGAAGCCCGCCGACGTGCCGGTCTTCGTGGAATACGGCGCGGCCGATGTGGGGATCGCCGGGCTGGATGTCGTCCGCGAGGCCGAGCGCGATGTCTACGAGCCGCTGCAGCTCCCCTTCGGCCGCTGCCGGCTCGTGGTGGCGGGCCGCGCCGACCGACCCGACCTGCCGCTGCGCCTCGAACGCAGCCCGCGCGTCGCCACCAAGTTCCCGCGCCTCACCGAGGCGTTCTTCCGCAAGCGCGGGGTCGCGGCCGAACTGATCGTCATGTCCGGCTCGGTGGAACTGGCGCCCCTCGTCGGCCTGGCCGACCTGATCGTGGATCTGGTGCAGACGGGCGTCACCCTGCGCGAGAATGGCCTGGTCGAGCTGCGCACGATCCTGGAGAGCCAGGCCATGCTGATCGCCAACCGGGCCAGCTATCGGCTGCGCGCGGGCGCGGTGCGGGAGTTGATTGATGGGCTGGCGGGCGTGGTGCGTGGTGCGTAGTGCGTATTGCGTGGGGCGTATTGTTCACAGCCCCGACCGACAATTCCAAGCCTGGCCGGTCACCCTGAGACGTCCAACCCGCCGCGACGGGCTGCCGTCGGGCAAGAAACTCCGGCATTGTCATGCTGAACGGGTCTACGACT